>JAFGMB010000214.1 GCA_016927765.1 Synergistales bacterium | reverse complement strand
TAACCCTTGGCCGCTATCTGGGCACACCAGGCCCTGGCTCCGTTCCCACTTCCCAATACTGCAAATCTCAAAATTCATCTCCTCCTTATCACAGGTCTCCTTCAAGGTTCGGTAATCTGTATTCCGGCCTTTAATTCATGATCCCTATTCTGAAAAGGAACTGTCCAGGAGATCCTTATCAATATCCCGGTAATCTTCAAGGCTTTCCTCAAGGGTATCGAATCTTACCGACCTCAAACGGGAACAGGCTTCCCCTATGGATAAGACCGATCCGGCATCTGTTTCGCCCTGGTTATCCTTCAGTATCAACGAGCGATAAGGATTCCTGAGAAGTCTCATGTTCCCATGAAAAGGGTGTGAGAAAAGGGACCAACCCTGGTGGACCAGATCCCTGGCTTTCTGAAGTACTGCCCTGGGGTCACCCTGGACCATAAGAACATCATGACATCCTTCCAGGACACTCGGATTGTTGGATACAATGATAATCTTCATTTGATCTCACATCGACTTTCAGTCAAAAACCGTCTGTTCAGTAATTTCTGTGCATAGAGCATTGAGAGCCTTCTGGACCAATCCTTTTCTTATCCTGAACTCCTCTTCAGGTTCTTCCTGGGGAGCACCAACCGGATGAGGTATGGCTATTCCCCTCACTATCCTGTTAGCTCCTACGGTCATTGCAATAGGTGGAACTGCTGTTATAAGGACAGCGGGAAGCCCGACTCTTTCTATTTCCCTGGCAAGCGTTGCTCCGCAACGGGTCCCGGTTCCTCAGGTGGATGTGAGAATAACCCCCTGAACCCCATCCTTCTTAAGCATTTCCCCTATCTCACGACCATATTTCTCGGCAGACCTGACCGCTGTTACATTACCCACGGTTACCGGGTAATAGTCGTATAGCCTTGAGAAAAGACCATCCTGCTCGCAAACCCTTGCCGCATCAAGGGGCAAAACCCTGTTGGGATCATCAGTTGCCGGCACCGGGTCATAACCACCGTGGGCCACTTCATACCTGCCTTTTTCAAGTCTTGAAATATCACTGATGGGATATCTGCACCACTTTGACGCGTTATGCGCCTCGATACGGTCGGGGTTACCCTGGGGAACTATCCCACCTTCAGTGGCGATAGCTATTACAGCTTCGGATAGTACTGATATGGCCGGTGCGGGAGGGACCCTGTCAAAAACAGGCATGGGAAGTTCCGTTTCAAAAGGGGTACCCTCAAGCTTGTTAATAAGCATCTCCACAGCCCGCCTGGAACCTCTTCGCTGATCCCGGACATTGATCCTTATGCCCCTTGGGATATATCCTTCTTCTTCAGGCGATCCTATTTCTGCCCTGAGTACCAGTTTCCGGGCAAAGCTGACCATCCTGGGGACCACCCTGGCGATCTCACGGGCCGAATCCCCGGTCTCAAGAATGAATATATCCTTTTTCGCCAGATCCACACCAGGATTAAGGGGATGCATGGCGCTGAGCACAGGTATACCAAGCTTGGTATGGACCTCCTGGCACAGGATACCGCATGCGGTGCCATATCTTCCTGCTGCAAAAGCAGGTCCTGCAATTAAAAGGTCAGGGTCAACCTCTTCTATCCAGGGCAAAATGGTCTTTGTGAATTCCTCCAGGTTTTCTGCAGCAAAATTATCTCCGCATATTATGGTCCTGACGATCTGGAAATCCCCTTCGGAACAGGACACTATCATTTCGCCTATTCCCACAGGACCTTCTTCGAACCTCGGAGGTATGGATGCCATATCTTCTCCGCCGATCTTACCAAAAAACTGGTTGATGTAATGTATGACCCTTATCTGCTTCATCTTCATTTCCCTCCAGGCATCAGATAGCAACGGTCCTGAGATTCTCTATCCCGAGCTCGTTGGTGGAACCCATGATCCCGGCGATCTCCATTTCGATGGAACCATCAGGCAGAAGACTTCCTTCATGCCCACCGGTGATATGATCGATGGCCTCGATATATCCCAGGGTCTCATCCATGGGTGGTAATTTGACCTTCTGATTACCGTTCCCGTTCGTGACTACCGCATCAGCTTCAGGAGTGACGTCAGCAAGTCCAGGGGATGCTCCATCAGAACCGGCGTACTCATCGGTGATAATTACTGTCCTGATACCGTTCTTCTCAAAGTGGCGGGCAACGATCATGAGATCTGCTTCGGGGTTACCTCCACCATCTTCGGATATGATCGCTCCATCGGAGCCCAGCATCTGAGCAAGTTTAAGGACCTGGTAGCCGATCCGTTCCTTTTCCGCAAGGGCTGTTCGAACGGGAGGGACTATAACCCCAAGGAAATTTATTCTTTTTCCATGCTCCCTTAAAAGATCTTCCACGATGGGATTATTCTGATGATGATAGGTGGTATGTTTATGGCAGGGAGCAGCACAATTACCGCTTACCACTGCCCCGTCCATGAGCTCCGTGGGATTCATGAGAACCGGAAGACAACCCTGTGCATTCAGACCATAGAAGTAATTATCGTGCAAAAGTCCCTGGGCAATGGCCTGGCAGACATACACCACTTTCGGCAGATTGGGAAATTCCTGGTAAAGATCGACCAGGCTTTTCACCAAAAACCTCTGTTCTTCATCCCACTTGTTCTCCCTGACAGAAGAGGCAAGGTAATGAGCTGCTTTAAGACCGGCAAGTCTTACTGACCTTTCATGTTCATGTTTTCCCAGCCCCTCAACAGGCTCTATAAGAAGGACCAGGTTAAGTTTTCCTGAAAAAAGGGAATACTCCGCCCCCGGTCCTGACATATCGATCAATCCTTCCTGGAAATTGACCATCCTGCCGGAAGTGACCACTGTGATTCCATCCAAAACCAGTGTTTCCCCCTGGCCAGAGGGGAAATTGGCATCGCCGAAAAATCCCGGAAAGGCATCCTCCCCTTCGGAATATTTACACCTCGGCTCTATAACGTCCTTAACAGGTATTATTCTTTTACTCTCACCGGGGCGGGCAATGGCGAGATCTACACGGGCTATGCTCTTGTCTTCAAGGATAATTTCTGAAAGCTCCTCCCTGTTCACGTACAATGAATGCCCCCTGACATGTGTCCTGTCAGAGAAATCAAGTTCCATGACCCTGATCCTTCTCAACACAAATTCCTTCAGTTTCTGTTTACTCCCCTGGACCTGCCATAAAGCTGTCCCGGAGTGTGTCCGTTCCATTTCAATCCTCATGACCTTCTCTCCCTTTTTCTCTTTCTATGATCAGTTCACACATGGTCCTGTCTGTTATCTCCATCCCTTCCCGGGCAATTTTACCTATCATTTCCATGGTCTCGTCAGCTGAACTGCATACTATCCCATCATAGGAGGGGATAGATATCCCCTTCATGGCAAGTTGAGCAGATTCTATGGCTATCCCGGCTGCGTTGGACAGCTTTAAGGCACATCCGAGCTTGGCTCCATCACAGATAACCCCGCCAATACTTCCTATCACACTGTTAATTGCCATTTCAGCCTGCTCAATATCTCCTCCGAGAAGCATCACTGAACCAGCGGCAATTCCCACACTTGCTGCAACCGCACATGCACACAATGCAGAAAGTCTTCCAATATGGCTTTTCATGTAAATGGTCAGAAGAAAACTCAGTGCAAGGGACCTTATAAGTTGTTCCTCTGACGAATCCAGTGTCTCTGCCACTACTGTCAAAGGCAGAGACGCGGTGATACCCACATTCCCACTGGTAGCACAACTCATTGCAGGCAGGCCAAGCCCAGCCATACGCGCATCGGATGCAGCCGCAGTTAAAGCTTTTGCCCTGTTTACCATATTCCCATCGGCAATTCTGGAATAAGCAAGGCCAAAACCTGCTCCCACATTTTCTTCCATGCCAGCATCAGCCAGGGTAACATTCATCCGGATAGCCTCTTTCAGGAAAAAAAGGTTTTCCAAAGGCTCCTGGCTGGCAAACTCGAAAAAATCTCTCAGTCCGTATTGCCTTATCTCATCTGATGAATAATCGAACTTTCCTGCCGGCATCTCTTTTTCAAAAACCTTCTGACCATTCACTTCAACCAGTACTGTGTTTGTATGGGTCTTTACCACCACAGCCCGGGCATAACCAAGATCTGTACTGACCCTCGCCTCAATGTACAACCCCACACTCTCCAGGTCCCATTTGATACCTACTACCGTATCCTTCAACAGTTCTTTTGCCCTCAATTCATCCTGTTCTCTGGCATCTTTGAGAACCTCCAGGCCAGCCCTGGGATCCCCGCAAACAGCACCAAGGGCTGCCGCGATCTCCAATCCCTTGAGGGATGTCCCAGGAATACCCACTGCAATTGAATTCTTATATGTGTCCTTATCCATTAACACTTCAACTTTACCGGGTGTTCCTCCTGCAGCATCCCTTGCCACGCTGACAGCATATGAAACCGATGTCGGGCCGGTACAGCCCAGAGCAGGTTTCACTTCACCGGCAAGTATGGAAAGCAATTTGTCAGCCATTAGCCGTCACTCCTCCAGATAGTTCTTATTAATCCCTGATATGGAGATAAAAATTCTTATGTAAAAATGAAATTAACGGTCCATTCGTAAAATTAACCTCAGGAATTCATGATGTATCTCCTGGTCCATGGACATGCTGTCATGCAGAAACCGCATAAAATCTCATCAATTCCAAGTGCGGAAGAGACTTCCCTGGCCTTTAGGTAACATGATCGGATATCCAGTATCTCCTCCCTTTCAAGGCCGGCCTGCCATAGTCTTCCTTTGGGGGCAGCAGCGGGGCATGATTTTACACAATCTTCACATGCCCCACACCTGGACACAGTAACAGGTTGCCCCGCAGGGACAGGTGCATCAGTGAACACCGTGCTAAGTCTTACAGCAGATCCGTATGCAGGAGTAACAAGAAGATCATTTTTCCCGATCCATCCCAAACCTGATAATGTTGCTGTGATCTTATGAGAAAAAGAAGCCGTAAGGAATTTCCCAGGACGATAATCCCTGGTGGTAGATAATATGCATGTAGCGTTGTGTCCTCTTTCATGCAGCAGATCGACAGTTTTCAGGGCCACACTATCCAGGAGGTTGTTCACTCTGACATACTCATCCCGATAGGCAAGGGTCGGTTTTTCTGCAATATCCCTTACAATTGCCGGATCAAGAGCTATTATAATACTGATAGCATATTTAAATTCCGGATTCGGGTTATCCCTTACCGGCCTGAGATCAGCGAAACCTACCTCTGATGCTCCCATGCTGATAAGGCCCTGTTCAATGAACTGCCCCAACCCATCACCAATATTCATTTCAGGACCCTGTATTTTTCAGGCATCTCCAGGCCCTCTACAGTTTCCTCTTCGGAGAAGAGATCTCTCGGGGCTTTCTCAAAAACGGTGATACCCTGGAGCATGTGTTTGAACATCATTTCACGGGCTTTTTCAGGCTCTTTCTTCCGGATATACTTAAGGATCTCGTTGTGCTCCAGCAGGGACCTGTCAAGCACTTCCGGCAGCCACTGACTTTCCCACTCCATCCTATGCCTGTCGATCTCATGATGGAAGGTGTCCAGGATCCTGACAAGAAGCTGGTTCCTGCATATCTCCGCAAGTTTCCTGTGAAAGGCGGAGCTGATGTCCAGTTTCTCCTCTACAGTTTTCATCTCGAGCTGTTCCAGGCTTTTCGCATCCCTGAGGGTGTCATCCAGGGACCTGATATCCTCATTGGTAGCCCTTATGGTAGCCCAATAGGCGATCTGAGGCTCCAGGAAAAAACGGACCTCCCACAGTTCTTCCATCTCCTGGTCTTCTGACAGCAGGAGCACCAGTTCGGTATTATTTATCAATCTCAAGGCATTCGGAGCCAGTACTGTCCCGAAACCTGGCTTGGAGATGATGACCTTGAAATAGGAAAGGACTCTCAAGGCTTCCCTTATTGAAGTACGACTTACCTCCAGGGTCTGGGCAAGTTCGATCTCTCCGGGTATCTTCTCTCCGGGTTTCCAATTCCCCCCTTTGATAGCTGACATGAACTTCTTGATCACCTGGTCCACCACTGTAGTTCTTGTGATAGGTTTCAATTCGCCTTTACCTCCGCTATAAATTATCCTGCCCCGTAATAAAGAGTAAATATATCCCTAATCCTAATTCGTTACCTTGACAGTAGTACTAAATTCAACTAAATTACATAATAACAAATGTCTGACAAACTAACAATACTACATTTGTATACTTAATACTTTCTAACGATTCTTACCTGATAAGGAGGGATATCATGAAACAAAGCACTTCACCGTTAAAGCTCCTCTGGAACTTCGCATACTCGGTACAGAGCAAGATCCTCTTCGTCCTGCTCCTTGCCGTCACATTCCTCGAATTTATCCAGGTGATACTGAGATATGTTCTGCACTCTCCCCTGTTCGGGATCGAGGAACTTCTTCTATTCCCGACCATCTGGCTCTATCTCCTTGGTGGTGCCAATGCTTCATGGGAAAAAAGCCATATTACCTGTGGGGTATTGTCCCTTTACATCAAACGCCCCAGATCTGTAGCACTGTTCAATACCGTCAAGGGAATTGTCTCCATCACAGTATGCGGATGGCTTGCTTACTGGGCCTTCGCCTATTTCCAGTATTCCTTCAAGGTCTGGAAGTTGAGCGCCACCCTGTATATCCCCCTTGTTTTAGGAGAAAGTGCCCTGTTTATCGGTCTGTTCCTCATGACCATCTATACGGCAGTTGAACTGAAGGATGACCTGAAAGTATTTTTGTCAACTTTCGGTCATTCCGGATCTGAATAGGAGGTCTCTATCATGCTGACAGTTGTATTTTTTGATATCATCATTCTGGTTGTTCTCCTTATGCTCAGCATTCCCCTGCCTTTCTGCTTTGGTGGAGCCCTTATGTTCATGTATTTATTTGGCGATCTCTCCATGAAAAGCCTCATGTTGTGGGGTTTTAACCAGATGATCAACCCTGTCCTTCTTGCGAGCCCCCTTTTCATCCTTGCAGGTACTATCATGGGTGGCAGCGGAATAGCAAAGAACCTCCTTGATTTCGTCGATATTTTCATCGGGAGGATAAAAGGCGGTCTTGGTGTGGTGTGTGCGGTCACATGCGCACTTATCGGGGCCATCTCGGGAAGCGGATTCACGGGTGTTGCAGCGACAGGACCGATAATGATCCCACGAATGGTGGAACAGGGATATCCCAGGGGTTATGCTACAGGACTGGTGACCGTTTCATCCATACTGGGCTTGCTGATCCCTCCCAGCATTATCATGATCATCTACGGGTGGATCACAGAAACCTCCATCCTTGCATGTTTCCTGTCCACCGTAGGCCCAGGGATACTGATCACCATACTTTTCTCTGCAATAAACGTCGTATGGGCAAGAAAGTTCGATCTTGTTCTGGACAGCGAAGAATCCATCCGCAGAAAGAGGAAAGAGATCCTCCCCCGAACGTGGAAAGCCATGCCTGCCCTTCTGATGCCCGTCATTATACTTGGCGGCATCTATGGTGGGGTTTTCACACCTACAGAGGCTGCGGCCGTAGCCGCTGTTTATTCTCTTCCTGTGGGTTTCCTCATCTACAAGGGACTGAAGGTCAGCAACTTCTACGATATCATGACCGAATGTGCCTCCACCATCGGCTCCATCATGACCATGATAATTTTCTGTCTCATGCTCAGCCAGACCTATGTGGTCCTCCGGGTCCCCCAGGCAATAGTGAATATAGTTTTTGCCTTTACCCAGAATAAATTATTACTGCTCTTCCTGGTCAACATCATCCTTTTCCTTTCCGGAATGATAGTGAACGATGTTACAGGAATGATCCTCCTTGCGCCATTGCTTCTTCCCCTTGTACAAGCCCTGGGTCTGAGTTCCATTCATTTTGCTGCGATCATGGGCGTCAACCTTGCCATGGGGGGAGTGACCCCACCCTACGCAAGTATTCTGTACCTGGGCATGAAGGTGGGAAAATGCGAATTCAGGGAAATCCTTGGACCGGCCATGTCTTTCCTCCTTTTGGGATATCTTCCTGTAGTCTTCCTGACCACCTACTGGGCCCCCCTTTCAATGTGGCTGCCCACATTGCTGGGATACAAATGATGACCTCTTCAAGTGAGGTGAGAGATTAACAGAATGAAAAGGATAACAGTATTAGGCGGCGGTAATGGAGGTCAGACCCTCAGCGCCCATCTTACCCTGATGGGTCATTCCGTAAAGCTCTTTGAACATCCTGATTTTGCGGAATCGGTTCAGGCCCTGAACAGAAAGGGAGGGATTGAACTCTACGGCTCCATCGAGGGCTTCGCAAGGCTCGAACTTATTACCACGAATATGGAGGAAGCTATCCGTGACACGGAGATCATATACCTTGTAGCACCCTCCTTCGCGCAGACACCTATCATGAGGATGTCCATTCCATATCTTGAGACAGGAATGAAGATAGTCCTCATTCCTGGAAATTTCGGGAGCCTGGAGATCCTGAGGATCCTGGAAGAAGATGTCCCCGGACTGGATGTCACGCTTGCAGAAACTGATACCCTGCCTTACGCCTGCAGAATGGATGAACCCGGTAAGGTCAATGTATGGGGTTACAAGAAAGGGCTATCCATGGCCGCCCTTCCCGGCAACAGGACAAGGGCATTGATCAAAGAAATTTCTGACTGTTTCCCCATTGAACTCAGGCCCTCGGACAATGTTCTTGAAGTGGCCTTCTCGAACCTGAACATGATCGTCCATTGTTCAACCGTGCTACTGAATGTGGGCCGCATAGAATCCACCAGGGGTGATTTCCGTTTCTACACTGATGGTGTAACACCCTCAGTCGGTAAATTGCAGGAAGAGATGGACCGGGAAAGGATAAAGGTAGGCCAGGCCTACGGCATGGAACTTGTAAGGGCTATAGACTGGATAAGGGCCATTTACCCTGTCGCGGGAGAAAGCATGCACGAACTCCTTTCCGGCAACCCCATTTATGCAAGGCATGGAGCGGATGCTCCAAAGACAGTGACCCACCGTTATGTAACCGAAGATGTACCCTATCTTCTCGTTCCGGTAGACTGCCTTGGGGAAGCTTCTGGCATTTCTTCGCCGGTAATAAGAAGTGTCATTACCCTTCTCTCCACCATTACGGGAAAGGATTTCCTCTCCGAGGGGCGGAACCTTGAGAAACTTGGCCTTAAAGAGCTTACCCCGGGGGAAATCATGGATATGGTACGAGGCCATGAGAACTCTACGGAAGGGAGAGGAGCATCATGACAGGAAAAATTCCCGCCATAAGCCTTTTCGACGTAACAGGCCCCATAATGACAGGTCCCTCGAGTTCTCACACTGCCGGAGCCGTTAGGATAGGATTAATGGGACGCCAGATCATGGGGGGAGAACCTTGTGCAATAAAGATCCTTTTCTATGGATCTCTGGCAGAGACCTACAAGGGGCATATGACAGATTCGGGTGTTGTAGGAGGATTGATGGGTCTTTCTGTAGATGACCCAAAGATCAGATCTGCCCTGGGATCAGCAGGAGAAAAGACTATCTCCGTGGAGGTAGAAACTCATACTCAAAGTGACAAAAACCCGAACACCATTGAAATGAAGTTGTCCACGCCCTCATATTCTGCCGACATATCTGCTCTCACAGTAGGTGGAGGCGAGATACTCATCCAGGAGATAAACGGCTTCCCTGTTGAATTAAGGGGGAAAAAAGACGTGCTCCTATTATGGGGAGAAGAGGGACTGGTGGATGGCTCTTTACCTTCTCTGAGGTCAGATCCCGCGTACGAGCGAGAGGCCTGCTCAAGTAAGGGAAGAGACAAAATGTATATTGTCCATTTTTCTCAGGCCCCGTCAAAGGACAGTCTGTCCTCCCTTGAAAAGAATATCCCTTCGGGAGATTTCCGATATCTTCAACCCCTTTATGACTATCAACTTCGTGATCCGGAACCTTCCGTTTCCTCCATCCGTGAGGTCCTTGCGGAATGTAACCGATCCGGGATAAACCTTCCTGAAGTGGCCATACTCTACGAATCAAGGCGGAGCGGCTTACCAGGTGACAGGATCCGTGAAAAATTCAACCATATCTGGAATACCATGCAAAACTCAATTGACCATGGTATCACAGGGCACAATGATATGGTCGGGGGTCTGATGGGAGGAAAGGATGCCCTGAAAATGCAGAAAGCCTGGGAAGAGGGGCGCCTGGTTTCCGGAGCAGTATTATCCCTTGGAGTAACCAGGGCAATAGCGGCTATGGAAAGCAATGCCTCTATGGGCAGGGTCGTAGCGGCACCAACGGCAGGATCATGCGGTGTGGTACCGGGGATCTTCTCTTCTGTAAGCGAAAAATACTCCTATCCATTGGAAAGGATCACCGAGGGACTTCTGGTGGCTTCCCTTTTCGGAGTCCTGGTCGCAATGAGAGCACCAGTTTCTGGAGCTCTTGGAGGTTGCCAGTCTGAAATAGGAGTAGCCTCAGCTATGGCAGCAGCAGGATTGGCCCAGATGGCCGGGGGATCTCCTACCCAGGTTTCACAGGCTTTTGCCCTGGCCATGAAAAATATCCTGGGACTGGTCTGCGACCCGGTGGCCGGACCAGTTGAAGTACCATGCATAAAGCGTAATGCCATAGGGGTTGCCAATGCTCTGGCCGCCTGTGACATGGCCCTGGCCGGCATTGTGAGCATAGTACCTCCTGATGAGGTCATAGATGCACTTATCAATGTCCAGCAATTGCTTCCCATGGAACTCAGGGATACGACCCTTGGGGGGCTCGGAGCGACCCCGACAGGGGTGAGGCTTAAAAAGGAATGGCTATCAAAATGCAGCAGGAATACCTGCGACAGATGCTCTGATTGAAGCTATAACACAAGCTTTACATTGCTATACCAGGAGGGCGGAAAATGAACACATTACTCCTAACCAGATCTACGATCAGGGATCTCATAACCATGAAAGAAGTGGTGGAAGCTGTAGAAAAGACCTTCAGGGACATGGGCAGCGGAAAGGTACATAACCCCACAAAAGCACATCTTGACCTGGGTGATGTATCAGGCTGGCCACCCTATGAGGGAGGGATGAATGCCATGCCTGCCTATGTGGGATGGCTCGATTCAGCCGGAATGAAATGGATCGGAGGGTGGTTGGGTAACCCCGCTAAAGGTCTTCCCTACCTCAGCAGCCTTACCCTTCTTGTAGATCCCTCTAACGGGGCTTTCAAGGCAGCCATGGACGGGACATACCTCACCGACCTCAGGACTGGTGCCCAATCTGCAGTAGCAGCTAAATACCTCATGCCCAAAGGATCGATCACCCTTGGACTCTATGGAGCAGGAGCCCAGGGGCATACACAGGCGGAGGCATTCGCAGAAGTTTTCAACATCAGGACCCTGAAAGTATATGACCTTAACAGTTCCGCATCGGAAAAACTGAAAAAAGATCTAGCGGAAAAGATCCAGGGGGAAATCAAGGTCTGCGAAAATCCCATGGAGGCATCAGAGTCTGACGTAATTGTAACTGTGACCCATGCAACAGAGCCCTTCCTCAGGGATGACTGGGTATCACCAGGCACAGTCGTCTTTGCCATGGGATCATTCCAGGAATGCGAAGAAGCCCTTATCCTCAATTCCGACAGGATCGTGGTCGATCATATAGGACAGGCCCTTCACAGGGGTTCGCTGAAGAAACTCACCGAGTCCGGCAGGATATCGGAAAAGGATATCTATGCCACCATAGGTGAGATAGTAGCCGGAAAGAAACCCCCGAGGGCATCTGAAAAGGAACGGATCTTCTGCGAACCTATCGGAACCGGGGCAATGGACGTAACCTTAGCCACCATAGTATACGAGAAGGCCAGGGAACTTCCCGAAATGGAGGGCTTTGACTTCACCAGTTAAAAGAGAGGGTCACTCATAATCGAAAAGGAGGACATTCCATGTTTGAAACAGTACTGCTGAGTCAGAAAGATATCGAGAGCGTCCTGACCATGAAGGACGTGGTGGAAGCAGTGGACAAAACCTTCAAGGGGTTCGGCGAAGGGACTACCATCAATCCCACCAAGGTAGGCCTGGACCTTGGAGAAACCGCTCCCTATCCCCCTTACGAAGGCTTCATGAATGCCATGCCTGCCTATGTGGGATGGCTGGATTCCGCAGGCATAAAATGGGCAGGAGGTTTCCTGGGTGAAAGGAAAAAAATGGGACTCCCCTACATCACCTCCCTGACCCTGCTCATTGACCCCAAGATAGGCAATTTCAGGGCAGTAATGGATGGTGCTCTTATCACTAATTGGAGGACCGGAGCCCAGACAGCTGTTGCACTTAAATATCTTACGAATAAAAAAGCCCTCAACATCGGCCTCTATGGTGCCGGTATGCAGGGACATACCCAGATCATGGCGATCTCTGAGCTTTTCGAAATAGAAAACCTCACGGTATATGATCTAAGCCCTGAAGCATTGGTTAGCTATAAGAAAGAAATGGCTGGTTATGTTACAAACGAGATCAAGCTCGCCAAACATCCTCAGGAGGCATCAGAGGGAGATGCAGTTATCTGCGTAACCCAGTCAAAGGACAAATTTGTGAAAAACGAATGGATCAGGACTGGTACCGCTCTTTTCCCCATGGGATCGTACCAGGAATGCGATGATGAATTCATCCTTACCGCAGACAGGATCATCGTCGATCATATCGGCCAGTGTCTTCACAGGGGTGCATTGAAGGAATTATCCGAAGCCGGGAAGATAACCGAATCCAGCCTGTATGCCACCATCGGAGAATTGGCTGCAGGGAAAAAGGCATCCCCGGACCTTGAAAAGGAACGGGTCCTCTGCATTCCCATAGGAACAGGTGCCATGGACGTGGCAGTAGCCACGATCGCACTGGAAAAAGCAAAAGAAAAGGGACTTGGGAGCAAGTTCTCTTTTGTTTAGATCAACAGAACAGACAGTATCCAAAAACTGAAAGGAGGAAACAAGATGAAAAGGGTTATAGCTTTGGTGTTACTGGTAGCCTTCGTAGTAGTGCTGGGAGCAGGAGTCGGTCTGGCTGCCGACAAGAAGTATCATTGGAAGATCGGGCATATCAGGCCTGAAGGGACTGCCGTCGACAAGGACGTAAAATGGTTCGTCGAAAAGATCACCAGTGGATCCAATGGACGTATCACTTTTGATATCTATCCGGCAAGCCAGCTGGGGGACTATACGGTGGTACAGGAAAGATGCGGTATGGGAGATGTGGATATGTATCTTGCGTGCCTGGGAACCACTGTGGACAAGAGAGTCGGCATATACAGTAC
>JAFGMB010000213.1 GCA_016927765.1 Synergistales bacterium | reverse complement strand
GATATCCTGCAGCATAGCCTTTCTTCTTTCGCCAAAACCAGGAGCCTTGACAGCAGCTATCTGCATTACGCCACGGATCTTATTCACTACTAGGGTCGCAAGGGCTTCTCCTTCCACGTCTTCGGAAATGATCACCAATGGCTTTCCGGTCTGTACCACTTTTTCAAGAAGAGGAAGAAGGTCTTTTATGTTACTGATCTTTCCATCGTTAATCAGAATATAGGCATCTTCGAAAACAGCTTCCATCCTTTCGGTATCAGTGACCATGTAGGGGCTTATGTAGCCTTTATCGAACTGGAGCCCCTCTACTACCTCAAGGGTAGTCCCAACGGTCTTGCTGTCTTCCACGGTGATAACCCCATCTTCACCCACCTTGCCCATCGCTTCGGCAATTAGATTGCCTACGGTCTTGTCGTTGGCTGAAATAGCAGCGACCTGGGCAATGCTCTCCCTGTCCTTGATATGGATCGCCTGGTTCTTCAACTCATCAACTACATGCTCAACGGCCTTTTCTATGCCGCTTCTCATGAACATTCCATTTGCTCCGGCAGCAACGTTCTTCATACCCTGGGTGATGATATTCCTTCCAAGAATGGTAGCAGTAGTTGTTCCATCTCCAGCTACATCATTCGTTTTGGATGCCACTTCTTTGATGAGTTGTGCCCCCATATTTTCATAGGGATCTTCAACTTCTATTTCTTTTGCTATGGTAACTCCATCGTTTGTTATGGTAGGAGAACCGAACTTTTTCTCCAGAACCACATTTCTACCCTTGGGGCCGAGAGTTACTGCAACTGTATCTGCTACCTTGTCAATCCCGAGTTTCATTGCACGACGGGCTTCTTCACCAAATGAAAGAATCTTTGCCATGGTTAGTTATCCCTCCCTGGATCTCTCTGGATACGATATCGTTATTTCTCAATGATGGCGAGTACGTCTCTTTCACTGAATATAACGTATTCAACGCCATCGAGTTTAACCTCAGTGCCCGCATACTTGCTGAATATGATACGGTCACCAACCTTGACCTCAAGAGGAAGCTTCTGTCCGTTTTCGAGAACCTTCCCACTTCCAACTGCCATGACTTCACCTTCCTGGGGCTTTTCCTTGGCAGTATCAGGAAGCACTATTCCTCCCTTGGTCTTTTCCTCCTGGGTGACAACCTTTACTACCATACGATCACCTAGGGGTTTCAAATTCATCTAACATCCCTCCTAAAAGTATAAAGTTTTCTATTGTGTTAGCACTCATTAAGACTGAGTGCTAAGTGCCGCAATAGATATTAGTTGGTACTGGCATTTTCCTCAAGACGATATAAAGAGATTCTGGGCTTATTATTGTTGATTTATGGGGATTAGGTCTCTTATACTGCCGGAAAGGCTTTATTTAACGTGGAGTTATTTCCCATGAAGGATCAGGGCTCAGTGATAGATCAGATCGCAGTCCTCTTTTGAAGCAATTATAACCTGCCGCTGCCACCATGACTCCATTATCAGTACAATGAGAAACTGGAGGAATGAAAACTTCAAGGTTTTTCAGCTCTTCAAGGGCTTTTCTCAAACCGCTGTTAGCCGCGACACCACCGGAAACTGCCACTTTATTTATTCCACTCTGGCCGACCGCAAGCTGAAGTTTTGTTATCAGGGCATTAACAACAGCTTTTTGAAAAGAAGAACAGAGGTCCTTAACAGGCAATTTCTGTCCTTTTTCCTCAATTTTACGGATCTCCCACAAAACTGCGGTTTTCAAGCCACTGAAACTGAATTCCACCTGAGTGGTATTCTTTAATGGAATAGGAAGGCTGAACGCTGAGGGATCACCTTCCTGACTTAGTTTGTCTACCATGGGGCCTCCCGGGTACCCAAGGCCCATGAGCTTTGCAGCTTTATCGTAGGCCTCACCTGCAGCATCATCCCTGGTCGCGCCCAACAACGAATAATCCCCCCAGGCTTTGACCAGAATGATCTCAGTATGTCCACCAGAAACTATCATACAAAGGAAGGGAGGGACAAGTTCAGGGAAATTAACGCGATTGGCAAAAATATGTCCCTCAAGATGATTAACCCCGATCAAGGGTGTTTCCCAGGCCTGGGAAAGACCCTTAGCAGCCATAACTCCCACAAGAAGAGATCCCATGAGTCCGGGGCCTGCTGTAACTGCAACGAGATCTATCTGGCGTGCCGGGTTATTGATCCCTGCCCTGGCAAGCAGTGCACGGAGTAAGGGTAGAAATGATTCCAGGTGTTTTCTGGAAGCAAATTCTGGTACTACCCCGCCAAAAGGCTCATGATCCTTGATCTGGCTGGAAATATATTCTGCAAGTATCCTGTGAGACCCGTCAAGCAATGCCAGAGCTGTGTCATCGCAACTTGTCTCAATACCTAATGTAACAAAAGCCCTTCCCATATCAATACCTACCTTGGGATCTTCCATTGGGTCTGAAATTCACCATAACCAACGATCACAATTGTCCCCACCTTTAATCTACCTAGCGGTATCTCGGCGGCAGCAGTTCCAGTAACACCTGAAGGAAGCTCTCCTTCAAGAAGAAAAGCTTCCCGTGTTTTTATGTTGTCCCGATCAATTGTCACTCCATCCACATGAACAAGAGAGGGCTGAAAATCCCAGGGTTTGAAGGTTGTATATCGAAGGATAAATAAATGGCTTCCTTTTTTCAAGGAAGAAAAATGCTGTACGTGCCACTTGAGCCATTCAGGTGCCTCGTGGTTTCCTGATACAGACTGTACAAGCGTGGAATCCACATAGATAATCGCAAGTTGCGCTCTCGCCCCAAGGATCAGATCCCCAAGTACCTGTCCTTCGATCCATAATGTCGAGGTCCTTTCTTCCAATAGGCCATCCAAATCTGTCGAATGGGCCCTGGAAACCGGGAATAATAAAACAAGAACAGCGAATAGGAGTACAAGAAAGGCGAGTTCTTGCATGCCTGGTATTAAACGTTTAACAGAAAAGATCCTTTTCATTACATGACCTCCTCGGGGCTCCTTAAAATGGTTTATTCTCCATCAGAAGGGGATCGTTTTCTCAAGGCACCCATTATCCAACGCCATTCTTCGAAGGAGAGGAACCAGGTGATGATACCATAACAACCGGCTGAAGCAACAATCACACACAAAAGCCACGCACATCTTCCGATCAGGAGCCAGGTCGGTTGGAAGGGAAGCACCTTTTTCATTACAAAGATCAACATTGACATGATCAGCACGGAAAGGGAGAGTTTGAGGCCCCAGAACAAACCGAAATGTTTAAGCTTACCGCAAAGATGTCTGGAAAGAAGGTATCCCCCGAAAAGTGCAGAAACAGTAAAGGCCATGGATGTAGCCAGAGCAAGACCGTTAAAGGATAAAGGCTTGAGCAGGGCAAGGCTGAAAAACAGGTTTGAAAGGACGCTTGAAAGGGTTACCATAACTGCCGCTCTCGGCAATCCCTGTGCATAAAGCCCTCTCATAAGGACCGTGGTACAAGCCATTCCCGGGAGTCCCAGAGTGTACATGGCAAGGGACGAAGAAGTAGCTTTCCACGCCCAGATGCCGAAAGCCCCCCTGAAAAACAGAATATTCACCATTTCCCCGGAGATCATTATCAACCCGACAGTGGCAGGCATTACAATGAAAAGTGTAAATTTCAGACAGTCGCTCATAATATCACCAAAAACACTCTTCTCTTCAAGGGAACTTCTTGACAGTTCGGGTAAAATGGCTTGGGAAATAGCAATGACAAAAAGACCCAGTGGCAACTGGATGATCCTGTTGGAATAATTGAGTACCGAAATAGCCCCGTCCACCAGGAAAGATCCCAGCATCCTGCTTATTATCGGGTTGATCTGGTTCAAAGAAAGGCCAGCTGCATAGGGGATAAACAGAGACAGCATTTTCCGAAGTTCCCTGTCATCTTTTTTGGGGAAGGCAGGCACAAGCAGAATTTCTTCTCTGCCGGTCCAGTACCATTGAAGGGCAAACTGACACATTCCGCCACATAAAACTGCGATCGTAAGGCTCCATATCCCTGAGTATCTGGTTATGGCAAGGACCAGAACAATAAATACAACATTACTCAAAGCTGGAGCAATAGCAGGAATAAAATAATTATCGAGACTATTGAGCACCCCCATTGCCAATGCTGCAAGAGAAATGAAAAGAAGGAATGGGAACATAAGTCTCGTCATTACAATGGCCATCGATGCTTTCTCTAAATCAAAACCAGGAGCCAGGAACTTGACCAGGACAGGAGAAAACAGGATACCCAGTATAACAACCATCGATCCTACAACGAGAAGAACAAAAGTGGCCTGGCTTGCAAGATGTTTTGCTCTTTCTTTGCCATCTCTATATAAAGTCTGGGAAAAAACCGGGACAAAAGCCGCGGAAAGTGCACCTTCAGCGAGAAGTTGTCGAGAAAGGTTCGCGAGGGTATAAGCCACGTAAAAAGCATCAAGCTGCCTGGAAGCCCCGAATAACGCAGCAGTAAGGATCTCACGGACCAGGCCGAGGATCCTGCTTGTGAAGGTCCCGATCATCATGGTCATTGCATGGCGAACCATTTTGCTGAGTCTCTGAGTCATCCCTTGACCTCCACGATGCATTCAGATAGGAGTGAAGATGATGTCAATAAAAAAAGTTGTTGTATGGGGATTGGGTAATCCTATTCTTGGAGACGACTCTGCCGGACTAAGGGTATCTGAAATGCTGAAAAGAAAAGCACTGGACTGGTTAGAGTCATTCACCTGTGAAACTGTCCCTGAAAATTACACTTCACCGCTTAAAAGAATAGGCCCATCAATATTGATAATAGTAGATGCTGCAGATATGGGTATCCCGGGCGGAGAATACAGAAAAATGGAGCTCCATCATTTTTCCAATATTTCTTTCACCACCCATGGAATGCCATTGGACCTGATCCTTATGGATTGTCAACCAATTATTCAGATCGTAGCTATAGGGATTCAGCCATTAGAGAGAACCCCTTCCGTGGACATCTCTCCAAAAGTTCGACAGGCAATAACAGAGATAGTAGATCTAATAGTAAGGAAGAAATGGAATGATATACCATCTTTACTACCATGAGAACCTGTCACCGAGATAAAATTTCCTTGCCACTTCACTTTCTGCAACATATTCGGGAGCCCCTTCTATCACGATCTGCCCCTTGTGTATAAGATAGGTTCTGTCCGTGATAGCAAGCGTATCTCTTACATTATGATCTGTTAAGAGAATACCG
The DNA here is from genome assembly GCA_016927765.1 of Synergistales bacterium. Taxonomy (GTDB): domain Bacteria; phylum Synergistota; class Synergistia; order Synergistales; family JAFGMB01; genus JAFGMB01. The sequence goes on along the minus strand of JAFGMB010000213.1, from coordinate 14,235 downwards.
TAACCCTTAGCCCTCAGGCTCAGGATGATCTGCTGAATATCATATACCGCTATGGGGTCTATCCCGCTGAAAGGCTCATCCAGGAGCAGAAAATTTGGCATTATTGCAAGACAACGTGCGATCTCGACTCTTCTTCTTTCTCCACCGCTCAAGGCATATCCCGGGATATCTTGCAACTGTTCCAGGCCAAGGTCTGCGAGTATTCTTTGGGATATATCTGTGATCTCGACAGGGGGATGGCCAAGTTCTTCCAGCACAAGCTCTATGTTCTGTCTCACTGTAAGGTTCCGGAAAACCGAAGTCTCCTGTGGAAGATATCCGATCCCTATCCTTGCCCTTCGATACATGGGAAGTTCTGTTATTTCTTTTGAATCAATGTAGACTTTTCCCGAATCCGGCCTTATAAGCCCCACTATCATGTAAAAAGTTGTGGTCTTCCCAGCGCCATTGGGGCCGAGAAGACCAACTATTTCACCCATATGGACAGCTATATCCACTGAAGAAACAACATTTCTGCCTTTATAGGATTTTTTGAGTTGTTCAGAGGAAAGCGTGTGTTCCTGCATCAGTTCTGTTCCTTAAGCCTGAAAATGATCTGAGGTTTGCCCTTTGCCTCGATCCGGCTGCTTTCAGGGAAAATTACGAGGCTTTCAGCAGTGATCTTACGTTCTCTCTGTATTGCCCTTGCATTGCCTGATACCACCAGGGAACCTCTTGCACGGGAGTACAATGCTCTGTCTCCCATCACTATGGTCTGATTCCCATCCTCTTCTTCAAGAGTAATCCTCACTTCCCCACGTACATCCAATTCCTCGATATCGGCACCTTCCATCCTCCCATGGAGTTCCTGCCCTGAAAGACTGATCCTGCTGACCTTATCTGTAAATCTTTCGACAGCGGACGCATTGAAGACATCTCCTGAAAGCTCAAGAATTTCTGCTTTAACCAGCCTTGAACCCACTACAGCATCCACTTTCCCTCTTAGAGCATAATAGGGGCTATCTTTGAAACTTACTTCGAGAAAGTCCGCCTTGAAACTGACTTTTTCACCTTCCAGGAACCCTTCACCCCGAAGATCATCCCAGAACAGTATCTGGCTTCCATCTACCGTTCCTTCACAATTTGAAGCATAAACATTCAAGTCTTCGCGAATAAAATGCACATTCCCTCTTGCAAAGACCTTTTCCTGATCCGGGTTATATTCAAGCTGATCGGAGGTAAGGCTCATTTCAACAGCAAAAGCTGAAGACGAAAAAAAGCTCATCAGCACTGCTAATAGGATAAAAATACGTGTTTTTTTGTTCCTCAAGGAGTTCATGCCTCCTTTACTGATATTCTGCCCTGAATATTCTACAGCAAAGATGGCTGCAGGATAAGATGAGCCGTAAATTTGAAGGTCATGTGTCATTTATCCTCCATGAACTCATGATGGAGTGCATGAACGGCCGCTTCCCCATCCAGAGAGGAGACAACACAGGTTATCGCCATTGAAGAAGCTGATATCATCTCAATATTAATGCCCTTTCCGGCCAGGATAGAGAAGACCCGGGAAGGTATTTCGGCATGACTTGAAATACCCGCGCCAACTACTGAGACTCTTGCTATCTCGGTATCGAAAGTAACACCCTGGGCTCCAAGTTGACGGGAAAGGTCTCTGCAGGCGGTGATGGTCTTTTCAATATCCCTTTTGTCTACCAGGAAGGCAATGTCATTTATCTGCCCCCTCATTACGCTTTGAAGGATCATTTCAACACAGATGCCTTCAGCAGCAAGTCCGGAGAACAGCCTCGCTGCGATACCAGGCCTGTCAGGTACTCCCAGGACTGCAATCTTTGCCGTTTCCTTATCAAGGGCAACAGCTTTTATTATCACGCTTTTTCCAGATACCTCAGACATTATCCAAGTTCCCTCCTCCTGTCCATCAGGTCGACATACACAGATCCGGATGTTACTGTTCTCTGCCCGTTCTACAGCCCTCGCGGAAGGAACGTTCATTCCTGCAGCAGCCATCTCGAGACATTCTCCATATGAGATCCTGCCTAAGGATTTCAATGTGCTGATACCTGGCAGATTTGATGAAGACAATCCCCTTTTTCCTGACCACAGGTAACATTGAGTCTGTTGTAAAGCTTCAACAAGGACTACTGCCGAAAGGTCGGCTCCGTTCCAACCCAGATACCCTGGCTCGCTTTCGGGCAGTAGTGAAAAAGAACCCGGGATAATGGGAATTATCCCATTTATTGTAACTTCCTGCAGTTTTGAAAGGCTTTCCCTTTCACAAATGACCGTTCCATCGCGAGAGGTCCTGGCCTTGAAGATGTTGTCCTCCACTCGGAAAGATTTACATTTCAATGATTTCCCGGCCAGAATTACAGAGATGACCTGACAGAACCTGTCTTCCCTTTTTACCATCAGACATGGATCCCGATCCAATCCTTTCAGTGTGTCAGAGCCGTAGCCGGGATCTCCTCCATCGGGATTTGTAGAAGAGACCACCAGAACTGGCAGGCAATTATAATCACAAAGTCTTTTCAAAGATCGATAGAGTCCCTGAAAGTCTTTTTCCTCATTGAACATTTCCTCCAGGATCCTGATAACCTTGAGCTCCATGGACACCTCACCTCCGGGTAGTTGATCTCGAAAGCGCTTCAAGGGTAGCTCCCTGGTAATCTTCATCAAGCACAAAGAACCTGGAACGCAAACCATGTTTTGAGAAGACGGAACACATATATTTTGCGACAGTGCTCCCTGAGCCACTGGCAAATGCAATAATGCTGGGGCCTGACCCACTGATAGCGACCCCCGAACATTCAGGGATCCGGCTTACCTGGTCAAGCAAAGCTTCACCTCCAGGAAAAAGACGGGATCGAAAGGGCTGGTGGATCCGATCACTCATGCCCCAGGGAAGATTGTCAAACTTGCCTGTAGCCCAAGAAGCGGAAAGCAGAGCAGCCCTGCTTATGTTGAACACCGCATCTTCCAGGGGAACCTCCCTGGGTAATGCATTTCTTGCCTCTTCAGTACTCACTTTGAAGTCAGGCACCGCTACCACCGCTACCATATCGGACGGGAGTCTCGGGAGCTTAACGTACCGCAGGTCGGAATTTTCGAGACAGCTCACGACCATTCCCCCAAGACAACATGGAACGACATTATCCGGATGCCCTTCTATATCGACCATCATAGGCAGAAGCTCTTCCTTCGATAATGGGACGTCTCTGACAAGATTGGCGATCATGACCCCACCAACAATAGCGGTGGATGAACTCCCGAGTCCCCTGGCAAGTGGAATTGCATTGGATGATCTTATTCTGAGGCCAAGGGGATTGATTCCCCATGTACCACAGGCTTTTTCATAACTCTGAACGATCTGGTTTTTAATATCTGTCTCCAGTTCTCCACTTCCCTCTCCAATTACTTCCACTTCATACCTGCCGGAAGGAAGGACCTCCAATACATCAAAAAAGTTGTAGAGTGACAGTGCCAGACCCAGTGTGTCAAATCCCGAACCGAGATTGGCGCTGGAGGCAGGAACACGTATCCGTATGGGAAATCTCATTTGTTCAATACCTCTTTCAAAGACATCCAGTCCCCTTCTATTTCTACAGGATCAGGAAGATACTTCATCGGAGCTTCCGGATCTTTGAGACCATTGCCTGTCAGGATACAGGTAACGCTTATCCCCGAAGGAAGGTCGCCCTGAAGGAATAACTTCCATATCCCGGCGATAGTCGCACATGATGCAGGTTCAGCAAAGATCCCGTCCTTTTGGGCAAGCATCTTCTGGGCATTCATTATTTCGTCATCAGAAACGCTTATAAAGGCTCCTTCAGTATTCCTGACGGCCTTAACTGCCTTAGTATAACTTACGGGTTTACCGATCCTTATTGCAGTCGCGATCGTTTCCGGATGATCGATCATTTCCCGACTTACCATGGGGGAAGCTCCTTCTGCCTGGATTCCCATCAATCTGGGGATCCTTGCGATTCTTCCAAGAGATCTGTACTTTAAAAACCCGGCATAATAGGCGCTGATGTTACCTGCATTTCCAACCGGGATGAAAAGCCATTCCGGGGATTTACCTAGTTCATCGCATATCTCCCAGGAAGCTGTCCTCTGGCCGATAAGACGATAAGGATTAACTGAATTTACAATGGCCAGCCCAAACTCCCTGGAAGCATCCCTTGCAAGTTCCAATGCCTTGTCAAAATTCCCTGTTATGGATATCACTTTTGCACCATATATCAATGCCTGGGCAAGTTTACCTTTAGCAACGAACCCTGAAGGTAAAAGAACATAACAATTCAAACCTGCATGTGCAGCGTAGGCGGCTGCAGAGGCAGAGGTATTTCCGGTAGAGGCACATATCAGGGCCCTGGCGCCGTTTTCGACGGCTTTTGCAACTGCAAGGACCATTCCCCTGTCCTTAAAGGATCCTGTAGGGTTCAATCCCTCAAATTTTACATTCAGGTCAATTGACATTTCCCTGCTGAGATTCCTTAAATGAACCAGGGGTGTACTTCCCTCACAGAGAGAATATCCTGGCGTTCTTTCGTTTAACGGCAGTAGGTCCTGGTAATTCTCAAGAATTCCTGATCTCAAAATTTCCACCTCCAAAACAAAAAACCCACATCGTCATCTGAAGACGTTGTGGGTTCACGCGGTTCCACTTCAGTTCCTCGGCATTAAATAAGCCGGGCACTCTTTTTCCACTATGGTGGGAATACCTGTGTCTTATCTGCTTTAAACAGCTTCAACACCCGCTCACGGATGGTCTTCATCCTGGCATTTTATGGAGAAGTTTGCAGCCTGGGACTTCTCCTCTCTGGAAGAAACGTCCGGATTACTCTTCCGTTCATTGCGTTCAGTTTTTCTATTTAACAGGCACTATACTATCCGTCAATTACCTTGTCAATGATTTTTTGCCCACTTCCAGGTCTGATGCTAAAACCGATACCAGGCATCCCTGCAATAAATTGACGTATAGAGGGTTCTGCTTCAATTAAATGATCAGGACTTGAAGTTTCCAATAATGCATGATAATATACCCTTCGCTGTGTTTGCAGCATTCAAGCTGGGGTATAGTCTAACGGCAGGACGTCTGACTCTGGATCAGAAAGTCGGGGTTCGAATCCCTGTACCCCAGCCATAATTGTTATCATGGCCCCATCGACTAGTGGTCAAGGTCATCACCCTCTCAAGGTGGAGACACGGGTTCGAATCCCGTTGGGGCTACCAGTTAATATTAAGCGGAGGATGAATTTAATTCATCCTCCGCTTAATGATTTCATATCCATTTTCTCTCTTTGCTGAACTTAAACCAGTTGCCCTCCACAATGACAAACCTCTCTGGCTTTAATGCAAGGCATCTCCACCAACTTCAGGTTGTCAGAAATCTGGTATCTGGGTGTTTTCCAGATAGGGGACAACCACTTGCGATGAGGTGAGATTGCAAGAGACCAGTATCCTTCGTATTACCGTTCAAAGACAAACTCCATGGAATCACCGACCACCCGGACCGAAAGCAGCCTTCGTATCCCCATGGTTTCTATTGCAGGATCGAGGACCCTTTCTATCTGATCTTCCGCCTGGATACGGATCTCATCAGATGTAAGGATTGCCTCAAATCGCTTCCGGAGCTCGGAATTTATGGTATTCCTGAGGTAGTCGGTTATGCCATTGCTAAGAATGACATTATCCACGAACTCCCAGAATCCGTGCAAAGTGAGATCTATGTTGGGTGTAACAGTGACCCTGTCATAACTGAATCGGCCTTCCCGTATTATTGGCCTTAATGCAACGAACAGCTCAATGCGGGTTAGGTCTATGTCCGGAGGTGAATCATACCAATAGGGCCTTGTGTACTCCCAGCCTCGGATCTCATAAGGGCCCCCCGTCTCCAGGGTTACCCTCATTGCTATCCTGTCACCGCTGAAATACAAGGCGCCTGGGCCACCGAACTCACCGTTTATATCACATAAGTAATACCAGCTTCTCGTCGCACCTTCACCATAGTGGAACAGGGGAGGCGTGAAAGACTCTGACAGTGGGCCGATCCTTATCCATGAGTCGTTCTGCCTGTAGGGTTCGGCACCAAGCTGGAAATCGTCAGTGGGACCAGCAAAGTTGTTCAGATGTAAGGAACCCCTGAACAAAGTACCTAAAGTTCGAAGGATCAGTGTCCCGGGAATACGTTGTGAATCCGTCCTTCGAGGAAGGAAAAACGGTGGGCTCCAAGGTCCAACATTGTTGAATTCGTCTGATTCTGCCACAGAATTGGAATCATCAATGCGGACACGGACTTTTAATCTTGCCCCGGCAAGGCCTTCCGGGAATTTAAGGACCAGGTTGTTGAAAGCCTGTGTTCTACCAACAGCGAGCCCTTCGGAGGAAATATCTTCCACTGGTATGTTCGCCACAAAACCGTGCCTTGAGACATGAGATTCCACTCCTTCAAGGATCTCGTATTCCACGGTTATCCTGAATGGGCCTGCTGGGGCGGTACCTCGGTTTTCAGCAGTAAAGGCGAATCCACCGCCAGCAGATCTGTTCTCAACGATATACCTGTCTTCCATTATGAACATTGCCGGTCGGGTCTGGCTCCGAAATACAAGGTCCGGCAGACCAGTCATAGGTCTTACCTCGATCCATGGAGTACTGTTGTTGTTCTCATCAGACTCGCGGACATGGCCTGCTGGTTCGGCAAACTCTTCTCCGGCTGTGGAATCTGCAATAGCACAGATACGAAGCACCGCACCGGAAAGTGAACTGCTCAGGATGAGTTCTCCTGAAAAGGTCACTGTGCTTGCCGGTGGTGGGCCGTTTGGTAGAAGACCAGTAGTATGTGGAGCCCAGATATCCGATTGCCCCGGGACCCGGAATTGTAGAACCCCTGATAGTAATGATGGTATTCCTCCTGACACTACCTCGTATTCCACGCTGACCTTGAATGGCTGGGCAGGTTCCGTACCACGGTTCTGCACAGTTACGGAGAAGGGAATAATGATCTCATCTCCCCGTTCAATAGGGACCCCTCTGCTGGAAACCCATGCAACAAGGTCGGGCATAGCAAAAGCAGGGATTGTCATAAGAATAGCGAAAGCCACGGCAACACACAAAATAACGAGAGTTTTTCCTTTCTTGCCCATTACCCCGCCTCCTTTTCAAAAACCCTTTATACACGCTGATACTTCATTATGTTATAACGTCAGCTGATTGTCTACTGGAGTTTTCGTAGATACAAATGCGTTTCCTGACCCACCTCGTTCCCTTATTATCACCCCTTTTCTACCTTTTAGTTATGAGACTGCTTAATATTGGCGATAGGGAGTTACTGAAATGGGAACGACCATTGAAAAAGCAGTAAGCAGATCACTGGGATCTGCTTACTGCTTTTTCCTGGACCTGGCTCAGGACTCACATATGAAGATATAGTGAACACCATTCATTCTTCTGATTCGTGCTTTTCTTCCTTTTTCAGAATGGGCATCTGGATCTCAAATGTAGCTCCTCCAGAACCACTTAACAGTTCAATGGATCCACCGTGTCCTTCAAATATCCTTTTGGCTATGGCGAGGCCAAGGCCATAACCACCTTTACCCCATTCACCTCTGGCCCGATGAGAGTCCCCTCTCTGGAAACGTTCAAAGATCTTCGGAGCAGATTCCTCGGTGATACCTACACCATTGTCGGAAACCACCAGGATCCAGAAAGGTTCTTTTCGTGAGAGCGTTATATCGATCTTTCCACCCCGTTCATTACCGAATTTTTCTCTCACATATTTGACGGCATTGTCAATCACATTGCTTATGGCCCTTGTAAGCTCCTCTATCCTGCATGATACAAGGGCATGTTCCTCAAAGTAAGAGGTAAAACTGATATTCTCCGCATAGTTTGTACCTGAAGCTTCGTCAACAAGTGCTGAAACGAGCAGGTCCAGCTCACATTCTTCCTTTTTCTTCGGATCTGGCCCGAATTCCATCTTCGAGAGAAGAAGGAGGTCGTCCACAAGCTTGGTCATCCGCTCCTGCTGAAGAATAATGCTTTTGAGATATCTGGCCTTTTCAGGATCTTCGCCGATCTCATCGAGCAGGTACTCTGCCGTGACCCTTATGGTGGTCAATGGCGTCTGAAGTTCATGGCTTGCATCGATCACAAAATGACGCCTCGCCTCCTCCAGTCGCCTTTCATCTGAAAGGTCAGTAACAACCATTAGGATTCCCGCCCCTGTAGGTATTGCATCGATTCTCAGGTATTTTTTGTCTTTTTCGGGTATCTGGAGGTATATGGAACTTTCAGGACCCTGCTTCACTTTGTCGATAAGAGAGAACATATCGGCGTATGGGAGGATACGCTCCACGTAGACTCCCTCTTCCACTCTGAAGGAGATCTGAAGAAGGGCAAGGGCCACCTGATTGAAATAGCGGACTTTCAGAGCTTCGTCCAGAAGGATGACCCCTATGGGCATGGAAGTGACGATCCTGTGCAGAACGTTCCGGTCCTTGTGGAGTTCCTCCATGGCCGTTCGCAGGCTCGTGGACATGGTATCAAGGGCATTGGATAATTTCTGAAGTTCCCTGTTCTTCATGAGAGGAAAATGTCCTTCCTCCCCATTTGATATCCTGCACGCAACATCAATGATCTTTTCAAGAGGTCTGAAGAACCTCCTTACCGCCCAGAAGGCAAGAAGGATCACCAGCGTCAGTACGATGATCACATATGCAAGGAGTCTATGTCGGGCCTGGATAAATGCCACGTGGAGGGTTTCAAGGGGGTAAGCAACACGTATGACCAGGGGACCTCCATCCACAGTTGTAATATGCGCGACATAAAGAAGGTCTCTATTGATACTCCTGCTGTAGCGTAAAGCGGAACCCTCTCCGCTTTCAAAGGCCTGCCTTATTTCCGGCCTGTCAGCATGATTGTCAAGTTTTGACGGATCCACTTCAGAATCGAGGATAACTTTCCCATCAGGAGCGATAGCAGTGATCCTGCCACCTATGATCCCTTTCCAGGTATCCAGATCATGCTCCAGGCTATCAAGGCCATTCTGTTTAACAAATTCACCGAGAGAAAGGGTTTGTGTAGTAATTTCATGGGTCGATTCCTGGATAATGCTACGTTTTAAAACGTTCGAAAGCATTATCCAGCTTACCGAGAAAGCAATAACTGTTGCCAAAGCAAAAATAATGATCAACTGGTTTTTTAACCTATCCATGCTCAGTCCTCCCAGGTAAGTCGATAACCTCTCCCTCTCAAGGCCTGGATAACCGGTCTTGGCTTATTGCCATCATCCAGTTTGTGCCTGAGACGCGAAATATGAACATCTACAGTTCTGGTATCTCCTCCGTAAAGACCCCAGATCCTGGCAAGGAGTTCTTCCCTGGATACGACCCTTCCGGGTTTCTTGACCAGGGCTTCCAGAAGCTGGAACTCTGTCGGGCTGAGATCAATTACCACATCTCGCAGAAAAACCGTCTCCCCTTCAAGATCCACCTGGATCTCTCCGTTAGTTATAACTTTGCCAAGGTCCCTGCCAAGGGTCCTGCGCAGAAGGGCTTTGACCCTGGCCATCAGCTCGGCCAGGGAGAAAGGTTTTTTCATATAGTCATCCGCACCCAGCTCAAGTCCCTCAACCACGTCCCGTTCCTCTCTCCTGGCGGTGAGCATGATGATAGGTATATTTTTGGTCTCCCCTTCGCTTTTCAGCCGACGGCAGACTTCCCATCCATCCATCCTGGGAAGCATGATATCAAGAATTATTAGATCAGGACGCAGGCTATAGGCCATGTCAAGTGCAGTATCACCATCGTTGGCCGTGGTCACATCAAATCCATACCGTTTAAGTGCCTGGGATACTATCTCGACAATAGCCTGTTCATCCTCCACAACGAGAATTCTCTCATTAGGCATGGGGGTCACCTATTCCTTTTCAGGGGGCAGGGGTCTCCTGAATTTTGAAGCAGGTGTCATCTCACCCGTAGAAATATAGAAAATCCTTTCAGAGAGATTGGTAATGTGATCTCCTGCTCTTTCCAGGCTCCGTGCGACCAGGAAAAGTCTGGATGCCTGCTCTATTCTTGATGGTTTTTCCATCATCATAAGCACCAGTTCACGAAGGATCTGCTCTTCAAGATCATCTATAAGGTCATCCATGGTAAATACACTTTTAGCTAAAGAGAGATCCTTCTGATCAAATGCAGAAAGAGCTTTTTCCAGCATTTCGTTAAGTAACTCCTGCATTCTTGGAATATCTATCAGAGGCTTGATGAATTCTTCATTGGCAAGTTCAATTGCCGTTTTGGAAATGCTGCTACCGTAATCTCCGAGTCTCTCAATATCTCCTGCCATATACATTACGGATGAGACAGTTCTCAGATCTTCCCCAAAAGGCTGAAAACGAGCTATAAATGTGAGACAATCATTTTCGATCTCATATCTCAAAAGATCGATCTGGTCATCATTGCCGATCACAGCCCTGGCAAGCTGAATATCGTGGTCCTTTAGAGCCCACACAGATTTTGTGAGGGCTTCGTTTGCCATTTTTCCGAGTTTCAGCAGTTTTCTTTTTATCTCATTTAATTTCTCTTCCAGATGAGCTCTTGTATTCAAAGAATCCACAATCATTCACTCCTTAACCGAATCTTCCTGTGATGTAGTCTTCAGTGCGCTTATCTTTTGGATTGGTAAACATTTCAGTAGTAACACCGTATTCCACAAGGTCACCCAGAAGGAAAAAGGCCGTAAAATCCGAGATCCTGGCTGCCTGTTGCATATTATGGGTTACGATGATAACTGTGAAACTCTCCTTGATCTGGCGGATAAGCTCTTCTATCTTCGCAGTAGCCAGGGGATCCAGGGCACTTGTAGGCTCATCCATAAGGATCACCCCGGGCTTGGTGGCGATTGCACGGGCGATACATAAACGCTGTTGCTGTCCGCCTGAGAGGCCAAGTCCCGAGGCCTGCAATTTATCTTTAACTTCATCCCACAGGGCTGCTCCCTTTATGCTGGTCTCCACGATCTCATCAAGTTGTTCCTTTTTCTTTATGCCATGGAGCCTGGGACCATAGGCCACGTTATCATAAATACTCATGGGAAAAGGGTTGGGCTTCTGAAAGACCATGCCCACATCTCTTCTGAGGGCGATAACTTCCGTTTCCTTGGCATAGATATCTTTACCTTTTATCCTGATATCCCCCTCCACTCTCGCACTCTTGATAAAATCGTTCATCCTGTTGAGACATCTGAGAAAACTGCTCTTTCCACATCCTGAAGGACCTATCAAGGCTGTTACCATTCTGGAATTCATGTCAAAAGACACATCTTTCAGAACATGATGGTCACCATAGTAGAGGTTAACATCTCTGGCCGATACGGAAATATCCATGGGATCAGATCTCCTTAATCTCTAGTTGATTAGACTCTGGAGGCCCGTTTGAAACGGTTCCTCAAGTATACACCAACAAAACTTACACCCAATACCAGGGTAAGAAGTACCAGCACAGTGCCATACTGGATATGCCGAGTCTCGCTGATATGGGTGCCCGCTGTTGCAAGGACAAGTATATGGTAGGGCAAGGCCATTACTTCATCGAAGAGGCTTGTTGCAAACCCTGGTGTGAAAAATGCTGCACCAGTGAAAATGATCGGGGCAGTCTCGCCAGCCACTCTCCCTATGCTGAGGATAGCTCCCGTGATCACCGTCGGCATTGCCGCAGGCAGAACAACTTTATAGATGGTCTGCCACTTGGTTGCTCCTAAGGCGTATGAACCATCACGATAGTCCTTGGGAACTGCAAGAAAGGCCTGCTCTGATGCCGTCACGATCAGGGGCAGAGCAAGGCATGCCAGCGTAAGACCCGCCGAGAGCAGGCAGGAGCCGAACTTTAAGAGGACCACGAAAAGGGAAAGCCCGAACAGACCGAAGACCACCGATGGCACGCCAGCAAGACAACGGATGGCAAGTCTCAGTCCGTTTGTAAAGAATCCTCCAGAGGAATATTCGGCAAAGAACAATCCCGTAGCAACTCCTACCGGAAGAGCAAAAAAGATAGAAACCACGACCAGTTGTATAGTACCTACCAGGGGGGTGCTGATACCTCCCTTAGTCATGCTGTCCCTGGGTGGCTGGGTAAGAAATTCAAGTGAAAGGGCACTCCAGCCATTTATCATAATATATGAAATTATTCCAAGCACCATGAGAACCAGAAAGGCAGCAGAACTCCATAGGACCAGGGTCATGATACTATCTTTTAAAGTCCTTTGATTGCTGCTCATGACCGCTCAAGCCTCCCTCTTTTTTCGACCCAGATCGAGATAAGGTTAATAATCAGAGTAATGACAAGCAGGAGAAGACCTGCGAAGAACAATGCATGGTAATGGGGTGAACCTACTGGTGTCTCGCCCATTTCAGCGGCGATCGTGGAAGTCAGGGGCCTTACAGGATCAAAAATGGACCTGGGCAATATAGCCGCTCCTCCGGCAGCCATAAGGACTACCATGGTCTCGCCCATCCCTCGCATTATCCCCAGGAGAGCACCACTCTGGATCCCTGGAAGTGCATATGGAACTACAACTTTCACTATGGTCTCCCACCGGGTCGCCCCAAGGGCATATGAAGCGTCCCTAAGCTCCCTGGGAACGGAAGTGAGAGCTTCTTCTGCAAGGGAACTAACGATAGGTATGATCATAATACCCAGTAGAATAGAGGCGTTAAACATGTTCAATCCTGTGATAAGCATGAATGTTTCCTGCAGTTTTGGAGCTATCAGAACCATCCCGAGAAATCCTAGGATTATGGAGGGCAGGAAGCCGAGGAGCTCAAGGACCGGTTTCATCAGATCATGCATCCAATCAGGGGCCACCTCTGCAACGAAGATAGCCACAAGGAGGCTCACCGGAACAGCTAACAGGGAAGACGCCAGGGTGACACTGAGTGAGCCCAAGAGGAGGGGAAGCATCCCGAACACAGGAGGTTCCTCCGTTGGATACCAGTATTTACCAGTTAAGAGGTCTCCAAGGGTGGTCTCCGAAAGCACCGGTAATCCTTCCTTGATAAGAAAGAACAGGATAAATACCATGACCAGGATCCCCAGGCTTGAAATGGTCTGTATTATAGCTGCAGGGATCTTGTCGTTCTTCATTTCCTCACCCTCCTTGATAAAAATAACAGCCTGCCGGGCCGATACAATTGGTGCTTCCCGGGCCGCGACAGGCTGAATGATCTGAGAAGAAGTGCTATTACAGGTTATTCTCCGGCGATCTGTTGTATCTGGATAGAACTGTTCTATCAGTGCATAGGAACGTAACCGGTTTCAGCAACTATTTCCTGGCCAGCCTGGCTCATTACGAAGTTGATGAATTTGCCGGTGTCGCCTTCAGGCCAACCGTCAGTGAACATGAATAGGTACCTGGAAATCAGATATTCACCGTTGAGTGCGGTCTCATTGGAACCCATTACACCTTCAGCCTTTAGGGCCTTTAGGCTGTCATTTAGATAACCAAGTCCTATGTAACCGATGGCTAGCTTATTCTGGGCCACTGTCTGAACCATAGCACCGTTGGATGCCACTATAAGGGCTCTCTCGGTAACTCTTTCCTTGTTCATGACCTTTTCTTCCCAGGTCTCATAGGTACCGGAACTGGTGTCTCTGCCGACAACTGCGATACCCATTGAGGGGCCGCCGACCTCATTCCAGTTCTTGATCTCTCCCATGTAGATCTTCCTCAGCTGTTCCAGTGAAAGCTCTGAAACAGGGTTGGAAGGATGTACTACGGGAAGAAGGGCATCCATGGCAACTGCAAAGGGAACAGGATATACGCCTTTTTCAAAAGCCGCTTTGACTTCGCTATCCTTAATGAACCGTGATGCATCAGCAATGTCGGTGGTCCCGTCGATAATGGCTTTGATACCGTTTCCGCTTCCACCGCCCGAAACGGTAAGCTTTATATCAGGGTTGGCTTCCATGAATTTCTCGGCAGCCGCCTGAGCGATAGGAAGAACGGTGGTGGAACCCTTGATAACAACTTCTCCGGCAAGGGCCATTCCTGCCATTGCCATTACCATGAGCGCGACTGCTAAAATAGACATGAATTTCTTCATTTCCTGAAAGACCTCCTTTGATTTGTCTTGAGGTATTTGAATTGCCTCTTAAGACAAGAGAAGTGTAAGGTCTAACTGTTACGATAATATTCCATTTATGTAACGGTCATGTAACAACTTGTAACATTTAT
>JAFGMB010000212.1 GCA_016927765.1 Synergistales bacterium | reverse complement strand
ATGCCTGATATTACAAGAAATCTGCCGAATGCGTTCATCATGTAAGGGTGTTATTCCTCCCCATCGTTTTCTTCAATAAGATCAAGCTGATATTGGATCTTTTCCGGAAGGGGTTTCCCAAGATAGTTGTAAGCATTCCTGGAAGCTTTTCTCCCTCTTGGAGTGCGTTCGAGAAAGCCCTGTTGAATCAGGTAAGGTTCATAAATATCTTCGATGGTTTGCTGTTCTTCATTGAGAGCGGCAGCAATGGTGGATAAACCCACAGGGCCTCCATCGAAGAGATCTATCAATATCCTGAGTATCTTTCTATCTCCATCATCCAGTCCCCTGGGATCGAGGCCAAGCATATCAAGGGCAAGTATGGAGATCTCGCTGTCTATATGATCCCGCTGTCTTACTTCAGCAACATCCCTTACCCTCCTCAACAGGCGCAATGCCACCCTTGGAGTACCTCTTGATCGTCGGGCTATCTCATAGGACGCATCTGGGGCTACCTTTATCGAAAGGACTCTGGATCCTCTCTGTACTATCTCTGATAAGGTCTCTGGATCATAGAGGGATAACTGTTCTACTATTCCAAAACGTGCTCTAAGGGGAGAAGTCAGAAGACCCAGTCTGGTTGTAGCGCCTACGAGGGTGAATTGTGGCAGGGTGATACATATGTTGTTCGCCATTGGACCTTTGCCCACAACGATGTGAAGCTGATAATCCTCCATTGCAGGATAGAGGATCTCCTCAACCGGTGCCGGGAGCCGATGGATCTCGTCTATGAACAGTACATCGTTTTCTTCCAGGTTGGATAGAATAGCAGCCAGGTCTCCGGGTCTTTCAAGTGCTGGTCCGGTGGTAACCCTGAGCTGTCCACCCATTTCATGGGCTATGATCCCTGCAAGGGTAGTTTTACCCAGGCCTGGCGGTCCATAAAAGAGAAGATGGTCCAGAGCCTCCCCTCTTTGCCTTGCTGCAGTGATGTATATCCTGAGCTTTTCTTTGAGCTGGTCCTGGCCAATAAACTCATCCAGGGATGAGGGACGAATATTCAAATCTTCTTCATTTGCGGGTATTGGATGAAATATCCTGTCTTCGGGTTGGGTCAACAAATCATTTACACCTCATCATCACATACTGTTCAATTCTTTCAGGGTTGCTTTGAGCATTTGACTCTCATCCATTGAAGAAAATACATGTGCATCACTTTTGTGGAGCCTTTCCAAAGCGATGTTGATCTTCTGGTTCGGAAACCCCAGCGAACGGAGAGCTTCGCTGACAGTAGCCCTCACCAGGCCCCTGTTCCTGGCTGAAACATTGAAAAGGCGATCAGGGATCTGGTCGCCAAAATGTCTTTTCATTTCAAAACATATCCTCTCGGCTGTCTTTTTTCCTATCCCGGGGACTGCCGCAAAAGCATTGATGTCAGTGTTGTATGCAGAAGCTACGATTTCATCTGAAGATAGATGTCTAAGTACTGTAAGGGCCAGTTTTCCACCGATCCCTTTTATGGAGGTGAGCTTGAGGAAAATATCTCTCTCTTCCTCATCGGAAAAACCATAGAGAGCGATCCCGCTCTCGGATACCTGAAGATAAGTGATCAGGGTAGCTACGTCAGAACTGGAACATATCCTCAACGCAGAACCGGAACAGTTGATCTCGAATCCCATTCCGTTGACGTCCAGAACGGCGTATTCATTGTTCACAAGTAATACTTTTCCCTCAAGGCTTCTGAGCATATCCTTTTCTCCTTGTTTCGAATGAATGCAGAGCAAGTCCTGTAATTGATATAGCCAGTGCGTCTGCCGCATCGTCTGGCCGAGGGATATCTTTGAGATCGAGTAATCTCTGAAGCATTCGCTGGATCTGGATCTTGCCCGCGTTTCCGGAACCACAGACTGCGTTCTTTACCTGGCTTGGCTTAGGTTCATAGTAGGGGATCTCATACTGGGCCGCGAGAAGGAGTACCGTTCCCCTGGCCTGCCAGACATATTCAGCTGTAGTGATATTCCTTCCAAAAAATAGTTTCTCCACGGAAAGAATATCCGGTTTCCATTTTTCCATGTGCTCTTTCAGGGAATCATAAATTGTCCGGATGCGCCAGGCAACGTCAGTTTTAGGTGGGGTTTCGATACAACCAAACCCTATGACCTGATACTTATGGGCATTAAGGCAGACGAAACCATAACCCATTCTTCCGAGGCCAGGATCTATGCCTAAACAGGAGATCTTTCTCTCGTCAGTCCTCAATTTCATCCATCAACTCTTCAGGTATGTCGAAATTTGAATATACGTTCTGAACATCATCCTGTTCCTCAAGTAAGTCCATCAATTTCAGGATCTTCTGTGCCTTTTCCATCGTATCCACAGCCATGGTGGTCTTTGGGATCATTTCAATTTCCGCTTTTTCAAGAAGATATCCATTTTCCTCTACGGTTTGTTTAAGCATTGTCAGATTGGAAGGATCGCAATAGAGGGAAAATCCTCCCTCTTCCTTTTCAAGATCCTCTGCACCTGCGTCAATGGTGTTTATAAGAAGTTCTTCTTCATCGAGGTCTTTCCCTTTGACAAAAAGAACTCCTTTGCGTTCAAACATCCAGGCAACACAGCCAGATTCCCCAAGAGAACCTCCATTACGACTGAGAATTGCCCGCAATTCAGCTGCGGTTCTGTTCCGGTTATCTGTAAGGGCATCAATGAGTATTGCTATACCACCAGATCCATATCCTTCATAAAGAACCTCTTCGTATGAAGCTCCGTCAATTTCTCCGGTTCCTCTTTTTATAGCTCTTGTAATATTGTCATTAGGAACACTTGCGGCTTTTGCCCTGTCTATTGCGGTTTTGAGCCTTATATTCATGGATGGATCTCCACCACCCTCTTTTGCGGCTACAATGATCGCTCTGACAAGTTTCTGGAACAGATTCCCTTTTTTTGCGTCCTGAGCAGCCTTTCTATGTTTGATATTCGCCCATTTAGAATGTCCTGACAATTATGATCACCTCTTAAGGAATTTCTTTTCTATCTCAGTTTACAGATAGGGGCCATTTTGCGTTTGTGTTCTGCCCTGTCTATCTTTTGTAGAATAATGTCATTCAGTGATACGGGTGTCAATCGCTCACCGGAAAGGAAATTATCAATATCATCATATTTCAGTCCCATTTCATCTTCATCTGTCTGTCCGGGCCAGAGCCCTGCAGAGGGGGGTTTTTCAATTATTACACGTGGCACACCAAGATACTGTGCCAGTTCCTTGATTTCCCTTTTAAGAAGATCTCCCAGAGGAAGGACATCGACGCCTGAATCACCATGCTTGGTAAAATATCCAAGAGCAAGCTCTGCCTGGTTGCTGGTACCGCAAACCAGATAATTGAGTGATTGGGCAAGAGAGTACAAGATGGTCATTCGCAGCCTTGGTTTGATGTTCGCTTTTGCCAGGTCAGATATCTCCATGCCGGAAGCAGTTATGGATACAAGGAATTGATCATATGCAGCCGAAAGGTCAATTGATGTAACTGGAATATCAAATTTTCGTGCAAGAAGATAAGCATCCTTCAGATCTTTTTCCAGGCTGTGACAAGGCATGATCACCGCAAGCATATTGTCCCCGCAGGTTCTATTGAGCAGGACGGAGGCTACTGCTGAATCTATTCCACCACTTAATCCCAATACAAAACCCTTGGCAGAGGCATTTTCAAGTTGTTCACGCAACCAACATTCAATTTTAGGGGTGATAACAGCAGGGTCAAGAAAGGTATCGTTCATTTGTTAGATCACTTCGATTTTCTTTGAGATTTATGGGTTTATCAGAACCATGATATTGTAACATACCCCTGAAAAACAACTGGGTGGCCAGAGAAAAAGCGTTCACACCAGGAACTCTGTGACAGGATGGTACAGATCAGGCCTTCTGCTCGAAAAAAACCTTGTCTGCGCCTTTGAGGAAAGGGGTCCCGTATCGATCAAAGCACTGTAAAACCATGAAGAGTTTTTTTCTGAGATGTCTGCCCCGGAGGGAGAAAAGATACCTGTGTTATAATTTCCCTCCCCTTCCCCACTGCATGCTGCGGCCAAAAAGATGTGGTTTTCGAGGGAGCGGGTCTGTAAGATACTTTTTATACCCTGGAAAAAGGGCAGACCCGTTACACCGCAAACGATGACCATCTGTACTCCTGATAAGGCCATGGATCTTGCATACTCGGGATAAAGAAGCTCATAAGCATGTAGAATGGCTATTCTTGTCGCACAACAGGAAAACAGGAAAGGTTTTGATCCCTGCTCAAAAAAAGCCGATTCTTCTCTCGGAATGTGACATTGATCATAGTGGCCCTGGATAGATCCGTTCTCATCAAGTAGATAGGACCTCTTATAGAATTTCCCATTTTCCCCTTTACAGATCATTGGTCCGCTTACCAGGGTTCCTTGCTGTGACCTTGCAAGAGCAGAGAGAGAATTGAGAAGGATCATGCATTTTGACGATTCTCTTTCAAGAAACTCCCTCTCAAGA
This sequence comes from Synergistales bacterium, assembly GCA_016927765.1. GTDB lineage: Bacteria > Synergistota > Synergistia > Synergistales > JAFGMB01 > JAFGMB01. The sequence continues at coordinate 279 of JAFGMB010000212.1, read as the reverse complement.
GGATAAAGAATATTGATACCTGGCAGAATAAATATCCCGCTGGGAAATATGTTCGAACTCGAAAAATGAGGTCTCTCTTCACGAAACTCAGGCAAAATACCTGTATCATCGGGTGTTATCATAGATGTCAAAACACGAAAAGAAGACATATTCTGATGGCACGCTCCTCAATCATATGGTTTCTTCGGGCCTTTTAGATTATATAGTATAGTTATCAAGAGAATGAAATGAATGTATTGGGGGAGGAGATGGAATTTGGAGAAATTAATGCGATTTGGT
>JAFGMB010000211.1 GCA_016927765.1 Synergistales bacterium | reverse complement strand
TTCATTCAATGGTACGTGAAGAGAAAAGAAATCCACCAGGGGGAAAAATTCTTCCAGTGTGTCCACCCTTCTGATAGCAAGCTCAGAGAATTTCTCATCAGAAAGGTAAGGATCGTAACCATATACATCCATGCCGAAAGAACGGGCCCTTATGGCAACCTGCTGACCGATGGCACCGCAACCCAGAAGACCATATTTTTTGCCTCTCAGTCGAGGAATAGGTTTGGCCTCATTCACATTCCATACCCCGGACTTCACCTTCTGGTTCAGGAAAGCTATTTTCCTTACCCCGCAAAGGAAAAGGGAAATGGTATGGTCAGCTACCTCATCGATACAGTAATCGGGAACATTGGCCACCATGATCCTTTTTTCACTGGCAGCATCCAGATCTATGTTGTTCACTCCGATACCGGTCCTCACCATGACCCTGCATTTCTCGAGATTCCGTATCACTTCCGCTCCAACGGGCGCATAGACGATAATCATGGCATCGCAGTCCCGACCTTCTTCGACAAATACTTCGGGATCAGGCCTCGAGGAAAGGATGAGCTCGGCATCGATGGCTGATAATTCCTTTTCCTCTATGGATGTGTCAGGGAAGATCGTATCTGTCATAAATACCTTGAACCTGGACAAAAATGCATCACCTCCACAAAATGATCAGGCTTTTCATATATCAGATAGTTTTCTCCAGCCCCCCCTCCTGCTCCATATGTCTTGAAGTAAGTTCCTGAACTGTATTTTCAATATTTTCCAGATGATCCAGCATTACCCTTCTTGCAGCTTCAGGATCACAAAGGAGGATACAGTGAAGTATCTCCTCATGAAAGGCAATGGCCTTCTGTATCTGACCCGTTTTCTTGATCACCTCCAGATTCTCTTCCAGTGTCAGTTCCCTCATGGCAGTGAAGAATTCCTGGAGAACGGAGTTGTGGCTCATTTCAGCTATCTTCTTGTGGAATGCGAAATCCGCCTTTAAAAAAGCTGCTACATCATCCTGGACCCTTATGGCAACATCAAAGATCTGTTTCAAGGCTTCCTTTTCCTCTTTACTGGATCTTTTGGTGGCAAGATAGACCGTTTCCCCTTCTATGATCTTCCTTGCTTCCACAAGTTCCATGACCGAATACTGACGGATAATATATGAAGCCTTGAAATGATCTGAAAGGAGTGAGAGATTCTCTGTAAGAAAAGTCCCCTCGCCACAACGGACTTCAAGGACCCCCATATACTGGAGCGCTCTTATGGCTTCTCTTACAGAGGTCCTTCCAACAGAAAAGGTTTCCGCAAGGACCCTTTCAGGAGGAAGCTGCTGACCGGGCTTCAATTCGCCCTGGAGGATCTTCTCCTTGATCTGGTCTATGATGGTTTCGGTTATGGTCTGTCTTTCTATTTTCTGAAATTTAAGTTTCATTTCTTCTTTCTATCCTTTCGGGATTGTTTTCAAAGGAATATTAATATGGTATTATCTTTCAAAGTTCACGGTGGTCTGACCTCTTACCACCGAAGAGAATCATTACAGAAAATTGCGTAACTTGTCAATATTGTGATTTTTTTCTTTATTGACCACTTCAGGTCTTACAAATAAACTCAATTTTACAGATGGGAGGTTCCAATAAATGGCACATTATCCTCATTTCAAGATCGAAGGAAACCCTTATGAAAGAGGTATTGCTTACGGCAGGCGAACAGCAGAACTCATCGAGATCTCCATATGGAACTATTCGAAAATGTTCGAGGCTTTTTCCGACTTGACATGGTCTGATGCCAGGAAAAGATCCCTGGATTTTCTGCCCTCTATCGAGGCTTATACCCCAGACCTCCTGGATGAAATGAAGGGTATCGCAGAAGGTAGCGGCCTGACTTTCGAAGACATCCTTACCCTGAATTCCAGAAGCGAGATCGTGCTAGATACATCCGTTGACGGGTGTACTGCTTTCGGTGTAACTCCCGAATTCTCATCTGAGGGGAAGACCTATATCTGTCAGAACTGGGACTGGATAAGAAGGCAAAAGGATACTCTTGTAGTCATAGAGATCGCACAGGAACCTTCCCCTTCAATACTTATGATAGCCGAGGCCGGCATCATAAGCGGCAAGGGCCTGAATTCCTCAGGCCTGGGAGTATGTTTCAATGCCCTGTCCACCGGACAGGGAAAACCAGGTATACCTGTCCACGTGCTTCTCCGGAGGATCCTCGATTCAAAGACCCTCGGAGACGCTGTTGAATCCGTGGCCTCTGCGGAAAGGGCCAGTTCGGGAAATTTCCTCATCGGCACTTCGGAAGGTGAGATCATAAATATAGAATCCGCTCCCGAGGACTTTGGTGTGTTATATGCCGAGAAAGGTTACCTGGCCCATACGAACCACTTCCTCTGTATTAACCATGTCTGCAATGTCAAGGATCATGGGAAAGTGATCCTTCCGGATACCTTCCATAGACTGGGGCGTATCAAAGGACTGCTGGAGAACAAGAAGGGCTCAGTGGATTTCAACACCTGCCACGAATTCCTCTCAGATCACCGGAACTTCCCTGATTCCATCTGCAGGCATGAAGACCAGAAGGACCCCCAGGGAAAGCAACTGGCCTCGGTTTATTCAGCTATAATGGACCTGAAAGAGAGGCAGCTATGGCTGACCTCCACAAATCCCTGTTCCGGTGATTTTGAATCTTACACATTTCTTTGAGCATCGGTAAATATCGGATACTGGAGCCCTGAAAATGAAAATTACCATTGATTACGGCAAGGAACATTTACATATGCAAATTGATGAAAAAGATCTTTTGGGGATCCTGTATCCCCGGAAGATCAGCTCTCCTGGCGATTCTTCCCAGATAATAAAACAGGCCCTCGCCAACCCGATAGGTTCAGGCCCTTTGAAAGAAACCGTCAAACCCGGTGAAAAAATAGCCATTGTAACCAGTGATATTACCAGGCCCTGTCCTTCCCGGGACATCCTTCCCCCTCTCCTCGAAGAACTGACTTGTGCAGGAATACGGGACGAAGACGTAACAATCTATTTTGCCCTGGGGAGCCATCGAGGCCATACCAGGAAAGAAATGGAGAACCTTGTTGGCACCGGGATATTCTCAAGATACAGGTGCGAAGATCATGACGTGGGTCAATGTATCAGGCTGGGTGCAACTTCCAGGGGTACCCCGGTAGACATTAACCGCCAGGTGATAACTGCGGACAGAAGGATCCTGGTAGGCAACATCGAGTATCATTATTTTGCCGGTTACAGCGGGGGCGTTAAGGCCATGTTCCCAGGAATATCAAGTACTGATGCCATTCAGGCCAATCATTCCATGATGCTCCTGGAAGGGGCAACAACAGGTAACCTGCTTAATAACCCGGTTAGGGAGGATCTGGAAGAGATCGCCGGCTTTACACATATCGATCTTATACTGAATGTCGTGCTGGGACCCCACAAGGAGATCCTCCGGGCCTTTGCCGGCCACTATATCCATGCTCACAGGGAGGGATGCCGTTTTCTTGACTCTCTCTACAGGATCCCTCTTGAAGATACTGCAGATATAGTCCTAGTTTCTGCCGGAGGATTTCCCAAGGATATTAACATCTACCAGGCCCAGAAGGCATTGGACAATGCCGTTCATGCGGTCAGGAAAGGTGGGGTAATAATCTGGGCGGCTTCCTGTATTGAAGGTTATGGCTCAGATGTTTTCAGAAGATGGATCGAGGAAAGCAGAGAACCCGGTGACATAATAGAAAGAATAAGGGCGAATTTCGAACTTGGCGGACATAAGGCGGCCGCTATCATGAAAGCCCGGGAAAAAGCGAACATTCTATTCCTGTCCGAACTACCTCCCGAATATGCGGAATCCATGTATCTAACCTACTGCCCCTCTCTTTCATGGGCCATTTCAAAAGCCTCTGAACTCACAGGAGGGAGAAACAGAACACTGGTCATGCCTTATGGGGGATCCACCCTACCTTACATTGGAAAATAGCAGATGGAGAATACTGATGATCCCGCTATTTCTCGCCAGAGGCATAGCCGGTGACCCCTATTACAGGTTAGCCAAAAGAACTTCCCAGGGATCTGAAATGGTCATTCCATAAGAGGGTCCCCAGGTAATTAATTTAAGGATCCCTCTGCTGTTTTCCCCTGCTTTTGCTGTTCTTCCCGGATAGCTGCTATTTCTCCGGGACCCTTCTCCCGGGGACATCTCCTATTATGCCAGCCTTACAGGCAAAGCTGATGCAAAAGTTGCTCCCCTTTGAGAAGTAACGACGAACCTTGGAGAAATGATATCCCCTTGAGAAGATCCCCTCAATATAAGTATTAATGACCTCCAGATGACCACACCCAAGCTGGGGAAGATCATTAACTCATGCAATCGGCCGATCCCTGGGAATATTTCACTCTACCCTGTAAGGAGGGATGTCTGCTCAAGATCAGGATCCACTAACAGGAGAACCGGAAACAACTAAGGTACAGGGAACTCAGATCAGGAGAGACAGCCCTTGCCCTGAAAGCATAGTGACATCCAGCAGGGATCATATGTGGAACATGGTCCGGCACGAAAACCCATGTTGTCATCCTGACGGTACCCGGGACAACCATCCCGAAGTTTCATCTTGAAAAAACAGACGCCAGCCTATGACCCTTTTCTCGAGAGTGATGAAGAAATGAAAGTGACCAGGCATACCTGGGACCGAACTGCCTACCCATGAGCTCGTGAACCTTTTCTAAACCTGGTGATCGGGTACCCTCCTATTTCAGATCATCCTCTGTAAATGGACAAGAATTCCAACGAGAAGGCGATGGATCTGGTAGTCATCTCCTCGCAAAGATGAGGGGGATTTGTCGGCGTAAACCCTTCCGGTCTCAGCTGACTGCATAAAAGACTGCCGAACACCTCTTCGAAAGACCCGGCATAATCATGGCATAATCTTTCTATGTCACTGACCTCGAGCTCCGCCCGGTGACCCAGAATACCAATGAACATGAGAGTCCCCTCTACAAGTCCACACTGTGCTCCATACTTGCCGGCCCCATGCATTCCTGAGGCTGCATGGATCACCTGGGGGTCAAGGGGAATATCGAAGATCTCGGAAAGCACCTTTAAGGTGGTTTCAGCGCAGTTTATATCCTCGTCCCAGTAGTATGAACGTACCCGCTCCCTGATCAGACCATCCATCTCTTCGGTTAACATCCTTCCTGACCCCTTTTACTGAGAAGATTTGATACCTTTATTAAAGATCATTATACTTTTTCCTCATGCACCGAGGAGGAAAAACCCTGATCATTACTGATCAGGGTTTTCGGTATTGTTTTCCTGTTTGAAAACGGAGGTTATATAGTCCAGAACATACACTCTATATCTCGAGCACAGTTTCATCTCCCTGGATGGATACAGTGGTACCACCAAGAGAAATACTGTTATTGCTTCCACTGGTAACGGACATGCCGCAGAATTCTTCATCACCCACAAATACCCTGACGTTCACCTGGTCTCCATCCTGCCGAATACGGATACTTTTTTTCATTATATTATCCCCCTTTTCATGATCATCTGAACCGGCACTTTCCGCTTCTGCCTCCAGGGATCCCTTATATTCGCTTTCAGGCTTCCCGGATTCCCTTCCATTAATAGGGTCTACGTAGGAGACATCCTTGTCGTCTGTATCATCAAGGCCTTTAATGAACAGGTCTCCTCTTCGTTCCATTTCCTCCAGGACCGCCTTCATCTGAGCTGCATCCGGATCTCTCCTTACAATATTCTGCTCGTTGGAAGGAGATCTTCCCACCATGACACCCTCCGATCCTTCAGGGTCACGTTCCTCTATTTCCTTTTTCAGTATCGACCAGATATCTGCAACGTTATGATTCATATTAAACCACACCTCCACTCCAGGAAAAAAATAACTCCCTCCCGCTGAAAAAAAGAACGCCCTTTGATCTTATTCAAAAGGCGCCGGGCAGATCCTGGATCTTCGGCAACCCGGCTGTCTTGCTGCAGTACAAGACCCGTGGCTTTGCGTCGTCACCTCACGATGACTTTGCCTTTTCGCTCATTCCAGGTGGAATGATGAATTTTTCAAGATTCTTGGGACACTATTACTTTATCACCCCCTATGCATAATGGAAGGGACCAGGATTTCATAATTACTAATTCTCAATAAGCAACCTTGCAGGGACTTTCTTTTCATCGTTCATGAGTCTTGAGAACTATATCCCAATCCCTTTTCATGATAAATAACCCTTTTCCTTCTTTATCTGAACAGCTAATTTTTGTAATGCTTGATTGAAATAAGGATCCGTGAGATGATTTTATATATTCTGCTTTGAGGGATGTTGGATGAGAAGGACCATGGATCCAGGACAAAGAGTGATCCGGTATTTGAACGTAAGAAACATGTTACTTGGCTTGGCCTCCCTTGGTATCGCAGCCCTGGGGATATGGTTTTTTCTGCAGGGTAGACCTTTTCTCTGGCCATTGATAATCCTTGGGCTCTATTCCTTTTTCCTTTTTTCCCAATACCCGAACCTGACCATCCATTACACCTCTCAGCTATACCTCATATGGTGGGGACCATTTTTCCCAGTCAGACGTAAAAGGGGCTCTTTCAGGGATCTCAGGGAGATCTCTCTCAGGAAATCTCTTGTCTATAACGCCCTTATAGGAATAAAACAGGAAGAATGGCAGGTTTTCCTCGTTACCAGCAAGGGGAAAAATATATTTTTCCATTCTTTCTATTCAAAAGATAAAGCTGATGAATTCTCGAGGGTCCTCTCCTCGGATCTCCATCTGAAGGTCATCATTCTGGAAGAAATGGAGAGGAAGATCTCAGCCATTCCAAAGATCCAGGGACGCATTTTCGGTCAAAGGGACAGCACGAAAGAAAACAGGAACAGAACCCCCAAAGCAGATAAAAGGAAGGACAGGACTAAAGACAGCAAATACCCCTTCCCTTCCTCAGGACAAGGGGTCAGAGGTTTTTTTGAAAGGCTCCGAAAAGGAAAGTGATATCTTATTTACGATCCTTAAAGAATCATTTATCACTTCTTAGAAGGCCCATAGCATCTCTGGACTGGAGTTGTCCTTAAGGGAAGACCTTAAATCCCAGATTTCCCAGGTAAAGATCCAATGTTCAGTTTTCTCCGAAAAAAAGCCCCTTCTATTCTGAATTCTCAGTTCTGAGCAAGATGGGCTTGTAAATCTCTCCAAGGCGTCTGCCCTGGTATTCCTGTATAACATCAACTGGTCCGGTTTCTACCTTGATCTAGGGAAGGGTCTTATTCCTGCTCCTTTCAAGGGTAAACACAAATGTACCAGGAAAACAGCGGCAAAGGGGTATTTGGCACCACTATTGCAGAAAAGCGCACCTTACCTGTTCCTGATGTGAACAGATCCCTGGCCATACTGCCTGTGGTCCTGCGTCAAGGTACGAGATCGTGACCCCTCTGATCCATGGGTCAGATCTGGTAGCTGCACTGGATATTGACAGCCCGATCCCCGAGCGGTTCGACCGGAAACATGAAAAAGGTCTTCAGAAATTCGTTGACACTATCGGTAAATTAATCAATTGGGAAGACCTGCGGAGGGCTTTCGAGAAAGAGGCACCTGCTCCCCCATCACTTTCTTATGCTCTTTCCACTACCGGCATTCATGAACACACCGGAAATTACCAGAAGGGTTCCCAGAACCTTCATAAGGGTTATATTTTCGTGCAATAACCAGAAGGCGAGAAAAAGAGAAAAAATGGGTATGAGGTTTAAAAACGCCATAGACCTGCTTGGTCCGATCTGTTTGATGGCAATTTGTTGAAGAGTATATGCACCCACGGACGCAAAGATAGCCATGTACAGAACAGACACCCATCCTGAAAGAGAGGCGGCCTGGATATACAGGTGAGGGTTTTCGGCAAGCATTAAAGGAAAAGTGACCAGGGAAGAGAAGAGCAGCCCGTAACAGACTATGATCATGGGGGAAAAGGCACTTCCATTCTTTCTGCTCAGGATACCATAAGCAGCCAGCAAGAGAATCCCCGTGGCCTGTATAAGATCCCCCTTGTTGAAATGCATTTCTCCGATCAGGGAAAGATCACCATCATAAAGGACCACCAGCACCCCAAGCAAGGCAATAAAAATGGCAATCACCCTTTTCCATCCCAGGGGCTCTCCAAGAAATAGACTTGCCAGAATCGCTGTCATCAGAGGACAGGTGGCAGCTATGCTGGACAGGTTCACTGCTGCAGTATATTTACAGGCGGTCAGGAAAAGCACATTGTTACCCAGAAAACCGAAAGCCCCTATGGACACCAGTTTAAACAGATCCCTTGCAGGGACCCTGAGCCTTCCCTTTTCCAGGTATAGGGTAAGGGGTAGTACAATGAGGCTGGCTATGGAAAAACGGAAGAAGGAAAGGGTAAAAATGGGGAACTGGGCAGCCGCTATCTTTCCGGATACGAAAGTACCCGCCCAGAAAAGGGCAGCCAGGGACATCATAAAATAAGAGACCTTTTCCTTGTTATAAGATATCATGTCACAGGACCCCTTTTCACGAACCAACATTCATGGAACATGGACATTCTACGTCAAAGGAGGCTCCCGGTCATCTTTACACGAAGGGATTGAGGCTTATATGTTCAGATACTCCAGAGACCTGACAGCGCTCTATCCGGGGAGTGTTATCGGATTCCTCTCTATCAGGGGGATAGACCCTGATGCTTCAACACAAGGCTTTGACGCCTTCCAGGCCAGTCTCGAGGAAGAGATCAGAGAACAGTATTCAGGCATGAAAAGAGAGGATCTGAAAAAGATACCCCAGCTTGAATTTTACGGAGCCTATTACCGTAGATTCAAAAAGACCTATCACCTCCTGCTCCAGCTTGAATCAATAGTGCTGAAGGGCAGGTCCATACCTCCCGCGCCTCCCCTGGTGAGAGTTATGTTCCTGGGGGAGATGAAGAACCTTCTCCTGACCGCAGTCCATGATCTGGACAGGATCTGCCCACCTGTCAACATTGGGATATCGAATGGAGGGGAAAGATACACCGGCTTGAACGGAAAAGACCAGGTACTGAAAAAAGATGATATGTTCATGAGCGATACCTCGGGTATCATCTCAAGCATAATTTATGGGCCGGACATTAGAACTGCAGTCAACGGAAGAACGAAAAACGCCCTCTTCTCTGTCTATGCACCGCCAGGAATAGGGGGTAAGCGTGTGGAGGATCACCTGAAGGACATGGACAAAATGATCAGGATCTGGTCTCCCTCTGACATTCAATCAGAAATTATCATCTTCCCCTGAACATCAGATAAAGGGCCGGTACCAACCGACCCTTTTCATTTTTTAGAGCAATATGAAGAAGCGCCCAGGGAGATCAGTCCCAAGTAAAAGTAAGGTCCAGCTCCATGAACCTGGAACCCTTCATGGGATTGAAACAATAAGGAGGTATATCATAGAAGCCGAAAGATCTATAGCGGCTTATGGCGGGTAACATGAATTCCTCGATGCTATCAAGCCTCAGATAGGAATAACCTGCATCTCTGGCCAACCTGATCAGTTCTTTCACGAGGGAACGGGCTATACCTCTGCCCCTGAGATCAGGCTTGAACAATACATCCGCTTCATCTCGCAGATATATTGTTCAAGGGGTCTAATGGCAATAGATCCCTCAAGCTGACCATTCCATAATCCAGGAAGAAGAGCCCCTTCCGGTGACCCATAGCTGCCCGGGAGGGGAGCGAACTCTGCCCTGTTATCCTGAAGATCCGGCTAATATCCCGGGTATTTAACGTATTTAAAGAAACAGGTCCCGGATGGCCACGATATGATCACTCCCCGAAGTGAAATCCACAATTTCAAGCATGGCCACTAATACTGGCCTGAAAACCGCTCCTGAAATCCAAGTTATTCCTTTTCGTCTTCCCTGATCCTGATATTTTCAGCGGGAATGTTCACTTTTAACCTGATACCATCTCCCGAAGGCCTCAGCTCGGCACTGTCCGCTTTCACCTCGACCAGAGGAAGATGGCCAAGGGCAGAATTAACGGTGTCAAGGGCGGAATCATCCAGGTCGGTCTTGAGGTCCATGAGCTGATCAGCAATATTTCTTATCCTGGGTGGGATATCACTGCTATCAAAACAGGTTCCATTGGTCCCTTCAGGGTCGTTGAGAGAACGGGCAAGCATCTCGTCAGACGATGAGCCCCTATACCTTACAGGGAGCAGATCTTCGGGAGAAGTGACCCTTGATGGGATATCATAGACAGGAAGAGAAGTAGTATGACCTTTGCCGGTGCCCTCAAGGGATTCCGTTCTTCCAGGAGAAGGGAGTATCTCTCCCTGCAGATCACCCTTGAAAGACCCTGTCTGGGAAAACCTGAAATACATACCAGCCAGAACAAGGATTAAAAGAACTGAAACGAGTAAGAAAAATCTAAGTGTTCTCAGCTGTTACACCCTCTTGCAGGATAAGTTGGGATCCTTATCAGTATATCAGACCCGACCAAGGCAGTAATGGATTTGCCCTTATTACATTCAAGTAATATACTGCTGTTATGAATAGACAAATTGGAATTATCGGACTGGGGAAAATGGGCAGAGGCATTGCAAAGCGCCTCCTCCATCATGGTTTTGAAGTTTATGGCTATAACAGGACCCCCTCTGTGGCAAATGATCTTGGAAAGGAGGGACTTATCCCTTGTGAAAGCCTGGAGGACCTGATCTCCGAACTTGAACCTCCACGGTTTATCTGGATGATGCTACCCTCAGGTAAAACAACTGAAGATACAGTAAAGCTTATCTCAGGGATGATGAAAAAAGGCGATTGCCTTATCGACGGGAGCAATTCAGATTATCGGAACAGTGTGGAAACAGCAGAAAACCTGGCAAAGCAGGGCTTTTTTTTCGTTGACATGGGAGTTTCCGGTGGGATATGGGGTGAAAATGAAGGATTCGGTCTCATGTTCGGAGCCGAACCATCAGCAGCAGAAATGATACTTCCCTTCGTAAAAACCCTCGCACCTGATCAGGATAAGGGATGGGTCCACACCGGCCCCCCTGGATCAGGACATTTTGTAAAAATGATCCATAATGCGATCGAATATGGAATGATGCAGGCCTATGCCGAGGGTTTCGAACTAATGAGATCAAAGAAGGAATTTGACCTGGATCTTGCGGCGATATCGGAAGCATGGACCAGTGGTACCGTAATAAGAAGCTGGATCCTCGATCTTGTAACCATGAGCCTTTCAAGGGATCAGGGACTTGAAGATATCATCCCGAGGGTTTCAGATTCAGGCGAGGCCCGCTGGGCACTACGGGAAGCCATGGATCTCTCGGTCCCTGTGCCAGTATTATCCTCATCTCTCTTCGAAAGGTTCAGCAGCAGGGATGACTTTCGATACAGGCAAAGGCTTCTGGCCGTGATCAGAAATGCCTTCGGGGGACATCATGTGGAGAGGGAAGAATCAAAATGACTGATCTTGTTATTTTCGGGGTTACAGGAAACCTGGCTCGAAAAAAACTTATCCCGGCCATATTCACCCTGGAGGAATATGGTTATCTGCCAGGAGATATGAGGATCATTGGTACAGGAAGAAAGCCATTGGACCAGAGTTCCTTCCAAAAAAATATCCGCGACCTCCTCCAATTTTCCAGAAAATCCTGCTCAAAGAACCAACTCGAAAGGTTTACGAACCGCTTCAGCTATTTCCAGTGGAAAGATCCACTGGAAAGCGCGCTGAAGCTCAAAAACACCCTTGATTCTTCTTCGCTTTTCTACCTGTCGCTACCACCGAAGTTCTTCGCCTCAACTGCCGAGGCCCTGGCAAAAGCCGGGCTTAATGATGAAACAATGGGTTTCAGAAGGATAGTACTCGAAAAACCCTTCGGATGGGATGAAGCTTCCTCCGTAGAATTGAATTCCCTCATCCACGACCATTGGGACGAATCCCAGGTCTACAGACTTGACCATTTTCTGGGTAAGGAGACCGTTCAGAACATCCTGGTATTCCGCTTTGCCAACATGCTCATGGAACCCATATGGAACAGGAATTTTATTAGGCAGGTACAGATAACCGTATTTGAAGATATAGGCATTGAAAGCCGGGGGCAATTCTACGACAAGGTAGGAGCCCTGAGGGATATGATACAGAACCACCTTCTACAGATCATGGCACTGACAGCCATGGAACCTCCTGCAAGGCTGGATCCTACTTTCCTGAGGGACGAAAAGGTCAAGCTCCTCCGTTCTGTAAGACCTATAGGGATCCACGAAAATACTTCTACAGCGGTAAGAGGCATGTACCGATCCTACAAAGAGGAACAGGGGATACCTGAAAATTCGAATACCGAGACCTTTGTGGCAATGAAGCTTTTTCTGGATAACTGGCGATGGAAGGGAGTTCCCTTTTATCTCAGGACAGGAAAAAAGCTCAAGACCACAATTACCGAAGTATCCATTGAATTCAAACTTCCTCCTCTTTCGCTTTTTGATCCATGTATGTGCGGTAGTGAGCCCTTTGTGAACAACTGGCTTGTCTTTGAGATAAAGCCTGAACAGAAGATAAGCATGATAATGCAGGCAAAGAAGCCCGGTCTTGACCTTGAGGCCAGTTCAATGGTCCTGACAGCCCCATATCAGAGGGATGGCTA
>JAFGMB010000210.1 GCA_016927765.1 Synergistales bacterium | reverse complement strand
ACATTAAGAAAGAGTTTATCCTCCTCTTCATATAATTCCAGGGGTATCTGGGTTGAAGTGGCATCATAAAGATTTGAAAAGCTCCTGAAAAAATCATCCACTTCCGGCAGGAGTGAACCAAATCTGTCATATCTCGCAAGATTTCTCATGCTTATAAGACCTCCTCAACAGAGATGTATTTTGAATTTCATAATCAAATATAGTCAGAAGGTCAGTTATGGTCAAGGTCATTTATCAATTTCTATCGGCTAATATGTGGAATAATACATTTTTTTAAGGGCTGAATTAGCGAAAGGTATTTCTTTCTTGATATTTCATATGAAAGGGAGTCCTAATCGAAGGGCTCCCCCATCGATTTCGTATGAACTGTCAGCGGGTGTTCAACCTTCGGTCTTTTCCCTCGGGTGGTAGACCAGGACAGAGCAGGGTGAATGCCTCGCGACTTTTGCAGCTACACTTCCGATGAAGAAACGTTTAATGTTGCTCATTCCCCTGTGGCCGATAAGTAGATATTTGTACTCTTCCTTTTCAGCCTGGTTGATGATCTCTTCATAGGGAGTTCCCGATATTACCAGCAGTTTAAAGGGGATCGAAGGTTGTTCGGGGTTCTCCATATGTTTTACTATCAATTCTCGTATCCTTTCCCTTGCAAGGGACCTCTCCGGAACTGGGAGATCTGGCGGGTGATCAGGTTCGGATATGATCATGGGAGTTTCCCTGGGTGCTGTAACGTGAATGAAATCCAGAAAATCCAATTTCTCTTTCTGGGCGAAATCAAATGCATATTCTATGAGGGAAACGGAAACAGGGCTCTCATCGATAGCAACAAGGGCCTTTTTCATCACTTTCAACTCCCTTCGATGATATGCTGGTTTCATTATAAACTGTCATGAGACACAGGAGAAGGCAGGGTCAAGCGACTCTGCCTTCTCCTGTGGTTAAGGCCCTATGGAGGAGATAGAACCTTATTTCTTTCCCGTTCCCATTAATGCCATTAGGGGAAGGAGAAAAAGGAATAACGGGAAGGCCCATGGGGAAATATTGCATCCTCCTCCACCGGACCCTCCGGAAGATGAATCGTCATCGTCGTCAGTAACGATGTCGTCATCATCGTCCGTTATGATATTTTCCGCCTCCAGCCTGATGTAATCGATGTGAATATCATTTCCGCTTGCTGATATACCTACAAATCCCATCTGTATGGTTCCCCCGGTAAAGCCGGAAATATCTATCTCATGTCTTTCCCATCCGGTGCTTCCGTTGTAGCGGGGGATCGGATCACCTGCATCGACCCAGGTAGTGCCTGATCGCACCTGGACCTGGAGCCTGTCGTCGGCTGATGGTTCTCCCTGTTCATGGTACACCCATAAGGATATGGTGGCGGAGTTATAGGCTGAAAGATCGAAAGTGGATGAATTGAACATTCGGGTGCTTAACCCTGTGGAAATGCCGGCAGAGTTGAAATAGGCCAGCAATTCACCTGAGTGAGGAGGAAATCCATCGGGAACATGAGTCTCCGTGCGGGTATACCATGCTCCGCTGGTACCTGTTGATACATCTTCCTGCCCCCAGCCTGAGGGCAGACCCGATGGAACACCTCAGCATCCCGTAAAATCCTCTGTGAAGATGGTATCAGCAAAGGTTGCTCCAGTGAGGATGGGGATCGTCAGGGCAAAAGTGACAATGGTGAATAATAACTTGAGTTCTTTCTTCAATTTCTCATCACTCCTCTTATATGTCTCCCTGTTTTAAGGGGTCAGGACCTCTATTTCGCTATCCCCGAAGGTAACAGTCAGGATGATCGGCGCAGCAATGACCTTCTCCGGATCATAGAGCATGGTGAGCCTTCCATTCCTGGTATGAGCATAGACCCAAACAGCAGATGAAAGAGGTGAATATGAAATAGTTTAGCACGCTGAATATCAAGAGGCAATCACCAGAAGATGGGCAGGGTAAGATCTGTTCAAGTCCTGTCAGGAAAAGGAGTTTTTCCCCTTAAATATGGAGAACCTGTCTTGCCAGAAGACCTACGAAGAATGAGATCGCGGCCACACCGAAGCTCAGTGCGATCATTTCCGTAAAGGATCTCCTGAAGGAGCTTTCCTGCACAACGGACATGAAAAATGTAAATACCAGTATTATCAGGGCTGCGTTCATAAGGGTAAAGAACAGGGCTACCAGGGGTATGGAAAAAATAAAGTAGGGAATTATGAGTATCAGTGTGGCAGCCACGTACATTATCCCTGTATATATGGATGCCTTGACGGGATCCGAAGTGGTTTCCTTTTCCGCCTTTGTTGAAAGATATTCAGAGGCAGCCATTGAAAGGGATGCGGAAATCCCTGTGATGAACCCCGCTGTCCCTGTTACCCTGGTGCTCCCGAGGACAAAAGTCAGCCCGGCAAGAGCTCCTGTCAATTCCACGAGGGCATCGTTAAGCCCAAGGACCATGGAGCTGATATAGGAGAGTTTCTCTTCATCGATCAGTTTGATCAGTTCGTGTTCATGGCGCTCTTCATCTTCCTTGATGGCCATGGCTTCGGGGATCTCCTGTGCAAGATCATCGTAAACCTGTTCCGCTTCCTCTTCTCCCCGTTCAAGAAGCTTGATCACGAAGGTTATTCCGAAAACCTTTGAAAGCAGAAGGAATAGGAATATCTTAAGATGATCGGGATTTACCACCTTACGAGTAAATGCTTCCAGGGCCATGTAATGCCTGAACTCATCGCTTGCCACACGGGCAAGGATCCTTCCGTTCTCTCCGCCCGCATTTTTTGAAAGCCTCATGTATATATGATGCTGTGTGATCTCTGCCTGTTGGAGCCTGATAAGCCTGTCCTTCATTTTTTCATCTATGGTCCTGTTTTCATCTGTCATGATCCTGCCTCCTCTGAATCTTTATCCAGGGTCTCTCCATACCTGATTATAGTAATACAGCAATAAGGGTTCAATCCTGAAATCTCCTGTGGGAAATTAACCGATGTAATGGTAGAATTTAGTCCTTTGTTCCATCCCTATTTTATTTATTCCCGGAGGCGAAACGTGAAGGATAGAGCGGCTTTTCTGAAAAATACCTCGACTCAGATAGGAATTATCTGTCTCATGCATTTCCTTACAGATATCCATCTGGCCTTTTTGCCGACCTTTGTACCCATGCTTGTTCAAAAACTGGGAATATCACTGGCCATGGCTGGTATGCTGAATTCTGTGTCGGGTATTATCCTTATGTTCGGTCAACCCCTGGCGGCCTATTTTTCAGACAGGACACCCTATCCCTGGTATCTTATGGCCGGCCCTGTTCTTGCATGTATAGGGGCCACCCTTATCCCTTCTTCTTCAAGTTACCTGGGAGCACTTACTTTTGTATCTCTATGGGCAGTGGGAACTGCAGTGTACCATCCCCAGGGAAGTGGGGGTATCGGTCATTTATGCAGGGGAAGTAACCTCTCGTCCTACCTTTCCCTTTTCGGTCTTGGGGGTATTCTTGCCGGGTCTTTCAGTCCCCTATATGCCGTGTTCCTGGTAAACCTGTTCCCACTCAAAACTCTCCCCCTTGTGGGACTTGTGCCTGTCCTGGGAGGTGCGGCCCTGGTTTACATTTCAATTTCACGGTTACAGGAAGATCATGAAGTCATCAGGCATCCTGGAGGTCTCCTGTTAAATTTCTGGGTGGTTTTCAGGAAGGTCTATCCCATATGGATGGTCGCCTTTCTGAGAGCCCTCTCAGGCCAGGGACTTCGTTTTTTCCTTCCCCTTGTCATCGCTTCAAGGGGAGGAAGTCTTTTGGAGATCGGTGGGGTCCTGTTCCTCATAACCATCGGGGCTGCTGTTTCTCCTCTTTTCTGTGGCAGGATGGCTGACCTTTTCGGTAACAGGAAGATCCTTATTCTTATCCTGTCGATCCTGCCCTTTTTTCTTGTCCCTGCTGTTTATGCCAGTGGGATCAGGTTTATCCTTCTCTATTTCATCGGGTATGCCCTTTTGACAGCTACTGAACCTATTACGAATGCCATGGCACAGAAAGCCTGTCCCGAGAGCAGGAGCATGGCCAGTTCGATAGTGCTTGGATTTGCTTTTGGTTTCGGGGCTCTCTTCACTTCCCCCCTGGGCGCTTTGGCAGATGCATGGGGATTGCAATGGGCAATGCTTGTGGTTGCGATAGTCCCTGCGCTGTCGCTGTTAGTGATCCTTTTTAAGAAAGATCTTGGTTGAAAAGGGTCAACCGGATATTCTGATGTCTTAACGTGGTATATGGTGTGTAACACAAGGAAGGGAAAAAATAGTAATATACCCCCATTAGGTAATCTGCACTAACAGGTCATTGAATTCTATCCGGTATTTGTTGGTATTTCCTTATCCCCTTATCTTTTTCCGAGTCGAAGCAGAAAACCATTACCTCAAGTCATGAACCCACAAAATTCAAGCAGGTTAACTATCCATATCACTCAAATAAGGAGAGACCAATCTTGAAGAGATTTGCCCTGAATACGGTTGTAATGTTTATGTTGCTTATATTGTCTGTAAGCCTGTTCACTTCAGGTGTATTCGCAGGTGATAGTCAAGTCTCAAGATTGCTGTAAATTTATTCTCGGTTAACTTTAGTTTTATACAACCCTT
>JAFGMB010000209.1 GCA_016927765.1 Synergistales bacterium | reverse complement strand
TTTTTTCTTTATGGAGAGAAGATTTATCGAATAATGTGCAGTTTTCCCTGCCAGATCTTTTTCAGGGAATTCCTCATCGATTTCTGTATCGATCTCGACCTGACTGCCAATCTCAACGCCAGTAAGGCCAGAGCGTATATCTTCTTTCAACCCTTCCTGCTGAAGATCAAGGATAGTGTTTGAGGGCTCGTGGGATTTGAGGATATTACCTTCTTCATCAAGTATCTGGGTTGCATAGGATATCTCTACAAGGTCATCCTCAGCAGTTGTAGTCCTTTCATCGAGCTTTTCAAATGTTGCGTTTTTCTCCACTAGGCTGTCAATTGCTTCGTTTACCATTTCCTCAGTAGCCTGAACCTTCAGTTTTTCCACTTCCAAGTTAGTGATCTCGGGTAAGGTGATCTCAGGGGTGACATAGAAGGTGAATTTCAGGAGGAGAGGTTTTCCCTCCTCCATGGTTTCTATTTCAAGTTTTGGCTCCTCGATCAGGTCAAGCTCATAATCTTTGATAATTTCACTGATAATATCCGGTACCAAATCTTCAAGTGCTTCTGTCAGAAGTGTTCCCTTTCCGTATCGGAGCTCAAGGACTCTTCTGGGAACCTTGCCTTTGCGGAATCCCGGCACGGTGACTTTATGGGATAATTCGTTAAGGGTCTTGTTGATACTTTTCTGGAATTCATCTGCTTCCACTTCGGCTTTTATGGCCACCAGGTTCTTTTCCTGTGATACAATTTCAGTTCTCAATCAACTGCATCTCCTTTCCTTTCCGGTACTTACTATAGAGTATATCTCCGTCAATAAACCCGAAACTATAGTTTTCAGACAGTAATCCATGACATTCGACCAAGTCAGGGGAATTACGGTTCATTTCCTTGTATATCCAGTAATTGAACATCTGTGCAATGAATCTTATATTAACAGGCTGTTCGATCATGTTGTAACAGCCAGATTATTATAGCGACATCCTTGGGATGCCGCTATTCCTGGTTAGAGATCAACGATTAATGTAGGCTTTGGGAACCGGAAAAGCCAGATCCGGTTCAATAGGACCAGGTAAAGAAATTCAGATCATGGATTCTATTCCGTTTATCGGTGGATATTATAAAGCCCTTGATAAGGATGAAATAATCAATTCAATGGGAAAGCTTAACCGGGAAAGAATAATCGTTAAAACAGGATTTGTCAAGAAAAGGTGCCCGCAGTAAAGGGATAGATTAATGGGAAAAATGGTGCGAGAGAGGGGACTCGAACCCCTACAGCCGAGGCCACTGGATCCTAAGTCCAGCGCGTCTACCAATTCCGCCACTCTCGCAGATCTTTCACTATCAGTTCAACCTTGATTCAAGCCGGGAAGATCTCAAGATCAGAGGATAGTCCCAAATATCTTAGGCAAGTGAATAATATCAAAAAACAGACCGGTAGAAAAGTTTCATCGGGAAGTCCTGAGTTAGACAGAGGGATGAAGCATGGAATCATAAATGCCCCATCCCTTCGGATCCTGGAACCCGGCCTGCATGGTATTATCTTGGTATTACCCAATCAGAAGATCCTCCAAGTATGGCCGGAATACTGAAAAGGTTTCCTTTTTCTGTATCGATGACAAAGCTTTTTTCAACGGAAGAAATTACCTGTTCCTCATTTTCATCAAGGACCTCTATTCTGATACTGTGCTTTTTTCCCCTCACGGTAGTCATTCCACGATCATCTATCCATAATTCGATCGGTTCTCCCCCGTCCACAGAAACCCGAACAGTTCCAGACGCTTCGAAAATAATACCATCAATATTCACAGTCTGATTATCAAGAAGAAGGTCATATCCCTTGCCTGAGTTGTAGAGAAATATGGCTAACAAGGCAAAAAAGAGTATAATTCCAAAGTTGACCGTCATTCGTTTATTCAAAAAGGATACCTCCTCGATGGTCATGCATTGCCGCGGAGGGCTCTCCGCGCCCTTTCCCTGTCCTTGAATCTCTTCCAGGCGTGAAGAGCAAGGGCTATTGCAATAATTCCGTATGAGACGAATACCCTGAAGTATTCTCCAAGTTGGGCCTGTCCTATCAGGTATTTCCCTGCCATGGGAGATACTACGAACATGAGATGGAACAAGACAACCCCAACAAAGACATTTGGGATTGTCGCTTTTGCAACGCTTGCGCCTCCAACGAGCAGGGCAGCGATAGCGAACATTCCTGCCTGTTCATGGCTGTTGTAGGTATTCATGGTACCGATATTCTGGAGAAAGATTATCTGACCGTAGCAAGCCAGCACAGTGGAAATAACGATAGATATGATCCGTGTCCTTTCAACTTCTATACCGGCGGAACGGGCAACGTCCATGTCCTGTCCAACAGCTCTCATATCCTGTCCCAGTTTCGTGTTTTTAAACCACATCACGAAAATACAGAAAAGGGCAATGACCACAAAAGTGGCAACTGGTACGGATATCCCGCCAATACTCAGTGGTATCAGGTTGTCAAGACATTTCCTGATGCCTTCAAGGTTGGTAACATTCCTGATCCCGAATCCACGGGAGAGGAGCAGTTGCGGATTCCTCACAGGAACCACCTTACCGAAGCCATAGAGAACAACAAGCTGGTATACTCCGTTCATGAAAAATCCCAGGATGAAAGATGTTACCATTTCCCGTCCCTTTGCCCTGTTGAGAATGGCTCCACACATCCAGCCCAGGAGTATGGCAAGGGGTGTTGATATTATCATCGCAAGGGCCATCCCCTGAATTCCCATGACATTCCAGTCTGTAATCAGTATGAGTCCTATCTCACCTGCCATGGCTCCGAGAACCATACCGAAGTTGAGCCCCATGCCCGCCATTATCGGTATCAGAAGTGACAGGACGAGAAAGGAATCCCTGGATAACCTGACAAGCATTTCCTGTACAAGATATTCGCCCGAAAACCTTGAAACAGGTATTGCAAAGGAACTCAAAAGGATGAAAATTATAGGTACTGCATTGCTGATGCCAAAATGCTGAATATTGTCTTTGGTTAAAAGCTTCCTGCTCATGATCTCACCTTCACTACTCTGGTCAAAGCATAGAGGATCATTCCGTTTGAGACGATGATCCTTATGACCTCAGACATATCGGTTTCAATCAGGCTGTTTATGACCGAAGGGGTCATTGTGAGTATTCCCTGGAACAGAAATGTCCCTATAACAACGTTCAGGATACTTGCCTTGTGCACAGATGCTCCTCCGATCAATATGGCTGCGACAGCAGGGAAAGCCATATAAAAGGGTCCCATATACAACTGTATGAAACCGAAACTCTGCTCATATACGATTATTCCGATAGCCCCGAGGACTGTCGAAAGAATTACTGAAATGATCCTCATTCGGTCAACATCCACTCCTGCAGATCTTGCATATTCAGGATTTGAGCCAACAGTGGTCATGGCTGTTCCGGTCTTTGTGTGCATGAAGACCCAGATAAGGAAGCACATGAGCGCAAAGAATATGAACATTCCTGTGGGACAGTAAAAGAACTTTCCTATATTAAAGGAAGCTACATTACTTATTGCTCTATCCCAATAGCCTTCTACGGAAATAGTGGTACGGAGTCCCGCGCCTGCATATCCCCAAACCATGTTTGGGCTTTTGTAAGGAAGCATCAGCCACATAATGCACATGAAAGCAACGGAGGAAAAGCCAACATACGTGGCTATCATCATTTCTCCTCCCTTGACCTTGTTGAGGAGCACCCCGTATCCAAAACCAAGGAGCGTAGCTACCGGGACAGCTATCGCCATGGCGGTAAGGACTCCTATGAGTCCGGTCACGCCGATCTCGATGCTTGTTACTGCTCCCACAAGTCCTGCAATTATTCCTAAGGGTAAACCGAAGTTGAGCCCGCATCCTGCCTGGATCATGGGAACCATGGCGAGCACCATGACGCCATTCATACCAAACCTGACCAGAGTATCGCTGATCGAAGTGTCTATCCTGACCCTTACAAAGGGAGCTGCAAGAAAAAGAGAAAGGAGAAAAACAGCGATAATTACCCTTGGCCATCCGACCTGTTCAATGAAAGGACGTATTTTTTTCATGGTGTCTTCTCTCCTTGTGATCCGTTATCCACCTTTCCAAGCATCAGCATACCGAATTCGGTCGATTCTGAGATAGCTGGAAGAATACCAGCTATCTTGCCTTCGTTCACTATAGCGATGCGGTCGCATATGGATCTCAGTTCTTCGAGTTCTGATGATATCATAACGATTGTGGTATCGTATTTCTTGTTATAGTTTTTCAGGGTATCAAGGACAACCCTTTTGGCTCCCACGTCTATTCCCCTTGTCGGCTCTGCCACGAACAGGAGTTTTGGCCTTGTGGCAAAAGCCTTTGCCAGGCAGACTTTCTGCTGATTCCCACCTGAAAGTTCCTGTACTGCCTGATTTTCATCAACACACTTGATCTCCAGAGCATTGATATAGTATCGGGTACATTCATTGATGGCATGGGTATCTCTTATCTTAACAAGGCCTCCCAGGCATGGTTTCAGAAACTTTTCCTGCATCTGCAGCGCAGTGAATATGATATTCCAGGAAATTGGCTCTTCCAGAAGAAGTCCAACTCCTCTCCTGTCTTCGAAAACCGCAGCCAGACCTTTGCTCAGGGACGACCTTGGTTCATTCAGGTTTATAGGTTCATTTTCAAATGTCACTTTTCCTCCTGATGGGAACATTCCCATAATTCCGTTGGCAATGCCGAGTTTCCCCTGACCAGCAAGTCCTCCTATTCCAAAGATCTCTCCTTTGTAGATATCAAGAGAAACTCTTCGGACGGTTTCCCCGGGCATATCGACCCAGAGATCTCTTACTGTAAGGATAGTCTCGGTAAAGGGGCGATCCAGGCTGTCAGTATCCCTGAGGAAAGCAGAATCAATACTTCGGCCCACCATATGGGATGCGATATCCTTGATGCTTGTTTCTGAAGGAGTCGTTTCTTCCACCACTTCACCATCCCTCAGGACGATGATCTTATCGCAGATCTCCATTATCTCTTGGAGTCTGTGGGATATGAATATTATGGCGATACCCAGTTCCGAAAGCCTTTTCATCGATCCTAGGAGTATATCTGCTTCTGATTCGGTAAGCACCGCGGTAGGTTCATCAAGAACGAGTATCTGGGTATTCTCCTTGTCGATCTCCCGTGCGATTTCTGTAAATTGTTTGTGTCCTACAGGCATCTCTGTTACGAGAGTATTTTCTACCAGATCAACGTTAAGTTTTTTAATGGCAGATTCAGCTCGTTCCTTCATTCTTGCCTTGTCCAGAGTTTTAAGGCGTTCTCCGAAGGATTCCACGAGAATGTTATATTTTGTTGATTCCCTGTTAAGGACGATGTTCTCCGTAGCTGTAAACCCCGGAATGAGAGAAAATTCCTGATGTACCATACCTACTCCTGCTTCCAGGGCGTCCAGGGGGCTATCGAAACGGATCTCCCGGTTATTGATAAGGATTCTTCCCTCATACCCTCCCGTTTCATGTATCACATTCATCCCGAAAAGAATATTCATGAGTGTGGATTTTCCCGCACCATTTTCGCCAACAAGGCCAAGGATCTGTCCACTATTAAGAGTAAAATTAACATTTTTCAGAACCCTGTTGCCTAAATAGCTTTTCCCGATTCCTTCCATTTTCAGTATCGGTCCAAGTGATTCCAAATAGCTCACCTCTTATCTTTAAAGAGCGCTTTTCATAAAAGGGTCAAAATGTATAGCCTTGGATATATAGCCTGATGTAGATGATAAAATCTGTCTGGAAGTGGTGAAAAAAAGGAAAAGGGGGAGTTTTTTCACTCCCCCTTTTCCTCAAGAAAAAAGGACTATCTGATGGTAAAGTACT
>JAFGMB010000208.1 GCA_016927765.1 Synergistales bacterium | reverse complement strand
TTTGGACAGCGTTGTATCCGTGGTCAGAACAGAAGGGAACACCGAAATTTGTATTGCTGACGCAGTCAGGGAAAGTATCCGTCTTATCGGAGGAATGGAAGATATTATCCACCCGGGAGACCTTGTGTTGATAAAACCCAATCTTGTAGCTGTCCCCAAGAACAGGCTCAGCGGTGCGGTTACAAGGTGGGAGGTCTGTAAGGCCATTGCCGATATGGTCAGGGAAATTGGGGCTGAAGCGGTGATAGCCGAATCCTCAGCTGCCGGGGTCATAACGGAGGAAGTGATCACTGCTGTCGGTTATGACAGGCTGAGAGACCAGGGATACCAGGTGATCAGCCTGGATGATTCACCTAAAGCGGTCCTTGAAGTACCCCAGGGGAAGGTGTTCCCGAATATGGCAGTGTTCGAGCTGGTGAAAAAAGCAGATGTCATCATAAGTGTTCCTGTGATGAAAACCCACGATCAGACAGAGGTCACCCTCAGCCTGAAGAATATGAAGGGAACTCTCCAGGATATTCAGAAAAAGGAATTCCACAAGCAGGGTCTTCTCGAGGCGGTAGTGGACCTTAACGAGAGATTGAGACCCGCTCTTACGGTCATAGACGGTACTGTCGGGCAGGAAGGACTGGGCCCCATCTTCGGCACTCCAGTGGAGATGGGACTGGTCATTGCATCGAAGGATCTGGTCGCAGCTGATGCCGTAACAGGAAAGATCATGGGCTATGATCCTGAAGAGGTTATGATAACAAAACATGCTGCAGCCAGGGGTCTTGGGGAAATGGATCTTTCCAGGATCCAGGTAAAGGGGTTGCGGATCTCTGATGTGGAAAGACGCTTCAAGCGCGCCTGTGAGACCAGTATAGAGGGGCTACCTGCCTTTGATCTTGTACTGGACGAAGGTGCCTGTACAGGGTGTAGAAATACTGTTCTGAGTGCCATCATGGATATGAAAGCTGAAGGGCTTGAAAGTTTTCTTGAGGGAAAATATATTGTGGCCGGTCCCCTGGAGGCAGCCAGGCTTCCCGGGAATATCAGGAAGGAAGACATCGTTCTTGTAGGGATATGTACCAGAGAACTGGCTGAAAAAGGGCTGGGCAGGTATGTCCAGGGATGTCCCCCAAATAACATTTTCGTGGTCAGAGGTATCGTAGGGGAAGAAAAGCAGGTGGAAAGAAGATATGCCACAGAAAGTGGTGCCCATGAAGAATAAATAATGGGGATGTGGACAATGGCCCTTACCTGAGGGGGCCCTTTCCCGGGATAGTGAATACAAACATTTTGTCATCCTTTCAACCCTGGAGGTAAGACGCCATGAGAGACAAGTTATTCAAGGAAAAGATCAAACAGGGCCAAAAACTGATAGGTACATGGATACAGGCAGGATCCCCGGAAATTGTCGAGGTGGTAGGGTTAAGCGGATTTGACTTTGCCATCATTGATACGGAGCATGCCTGTTTTGGGATCGAAAAGGCCGAAGAACTGGTAAGAGCTGCAGATGTAGTAGGGTTGATCCCCATTATCAGAGTTTCCCACAGAAACCCCACCCTTGTCATGAAAGCCCTCGATACAGGTGCCCAGGGATTCGTATATCCCGGTGTTACCTGTAGAAGAGATGCTGAGGAGGCAGTGAGTGCGTCCAAATACCCGCCAGAGGGGATAAGAGGGGCATGTCCCTTCGTGCGTGCTGCCGGCCATGGATCAGGGAACTGGAAAGAAATAGCTGCCAGGGCAAACCAGGATACTGTCCGGGTTATCCTGGTGGAGGGAAAAGAAGGAATAGACAATTTCGAAGATATCCTTTCTGTAGAAGGGGTTGACGTGATCATGATGGGACCCTTCGATCTTTCGGTTTCCCTTGGTGTTGGGGGAGAGTTGGAGCATCCCCTGGTGATGGATGCTTTTTCGAGGATGATAGGAATGTGCAGTCAGCGTGGGGTAGTCATGATGCCTAATATATTCGATCCCGACCTTGATAAGGTAAAAAAGCTTTCAGAACACTGGTTCGGTTATGGATGTCAATCACTGTTGGTGAACACGGACAAGCTGATGCTTTCCTGGGCGTTGAGGAAAAATCTTGAAACAGCAAGGGGATCAGCAGAAAAGTAAGGGTATCTGGAACAGAATCGATCATGTGAGGTGTGTAGAAAATGAGGATCAAGACCTTCGATGTGGAACGATGGATGGATCTTTACGAGAACGATGCAGTGAACAATATCGCGGAAACATGCGTGAATTCCATGAGCGTCAGGGAGCTCCTTGAGCTGGCAGGCGATACTGGATCAAGGATACAACAGATACTTGACATGCGGCTGACCTACGGTGCTATTCCCGGAAGTCTTTCCCTTCGAGAGGGGATCACAGGTTTGTATGAGACCATGGGTCCGGAAAATGTCCTTGTAATGAACGGGGGAAGTGCCAGTAACTTCCTTACCCTTTATGCCCTTGTGGAGCCTGGCGATCATGTTATATCTGTCAATCCCACCTATCAGCAGCTTTACAGTATTCCAGAATCCTTCGGTGCCAGGGTGGATCTTCTGGAGCTTAAGCCTGAGGAGGGTTTCCTTCCCGATCCCGGGAAGATAGCCGGAATGATAACCCCTGAAACGAAGATGATCTGCCTGAACAATCCGAATAACCCTACAGGGGCCCTGATGGGAAAGGACCTTCTTGAAGAGATCGTTGAGGTTGCCCGTTCGGTGGATGCGTGGATACTCTGCGATGAGGTTTACCGGATGCTGGTTCACGAACAGGACCTTCATATTCCCGCCATGGCAGATCTTTATGAAAAAGGGATAAGTGTGGGCAGCATGTCAAAAGCTTTTTCCCTTGCCGGGCTCAGATTGGGATGGATTGCCGGAAGCGAAGACCTTATCCATGAGTGTATCCTGAAAAGGGATTACACGAATATCAGCTGCGGGATGATCGATGATTATCTTGCTGCCCTTGCCATGGAGAAAAAGGATGCCATTCTTGAAAGGAACCTTGGAATCATCAGGAGCAATATAGCCATTCTGGATGAATGGGTCAAAGGGGAACCCAGGATCGATTATGTCAAGCCCAGGGCAGGCACTACAGCGTTCATCCATTATGACTATCATGTGCCATCCAGAGAATTCTGTACCCGGCTAATTGAACTGAACGGGACCTTTGTTGTTCCCGGGGACTGTTTTGGACGGGAAAACTGGATACGTGTGGGTTATGCCTTTGACCCTGCCGTACTGGAGGCAGGATTGAAGGGTATTTCCATCCTTCTGAGAGAATTGGAGAAGGAAGGACTTTAAGCTTTCTCCCGAAGAAAAAAGGGCAAAGGCGGGAAGATCCTTTCTCCCCTTTGCATGTTCTGATAAGGTTTCCCCTGCCTTCAAAGGGGATCCTTTATCACCGGCCTGACCCTATCCTTTTCGGGGATTCCTTTGATCCTGTAGTAATTACAGAGGGTCATCCGATCATCATCCATTATTGTCAACTTCATAGTTCATATTCCAGTTTTTGCATGGTTTGCAGGGGGTCTTGAAAATGAAATTGTCAAAAAGCATATTCCAGTCGATCCCCGGAGTGGGTCCTTCCATTTCAAAGGACCTGGAGGAGTTGGGTTTTTCCACTATCGAAGAACTTGACGGGGCTGATCCGGAGAAGTTGTTCTCGGATCTACAGGAACTTCGGGGAAAGAGGATAGACAAATGCGTCCTTTATGTTTTCAGGGAAGCCGTTTATTACGCGTCAAATAAGGAACATGACCCGGAAAAGCTGAAATGGTGGAACTGGAAAGAAAGGACACTCTGAAAACCATCCCTTTTTGTCAATCCTGGTTTAATATAGTGTCATAAGGTCGGGATCCCTCCATGTTCCCGGCCTTGATCCGATCCTGAAAGATCTGGGGGTGATCTGCATGCAGAAAAAGATACTTCTGGAGATTCTTTCCAGGCATCATCTCGAGGAAAAACAGATCAATGTGGAACATCTTTTCTGTCCTGGCTTTACAGCACGGGACAGGAATAGTGCCTCGAGGTTCATGGAACAGGCTAAAGGAGCCGGCATGGCTGTGCCCCATCAGGCTCCGGGTATATGGAGAGTCAGCGTGGATCTGCTTACAAGTCAGGAAGAGATCCAGGCACAGGGAGAGGATACCTCTGGTGAAGTGGAAGCTGTTATTTTCAGGTACGGTAAGGATATTTATGTCACCGTAGGCAGTGATCACACTGATAGAAGCCTGGAGTCCATAAGCATCGAAAAGGCAAAGCAGGCTTCTCCCAAGATATATTCCCATGGAGCATGGAAATATGACGAAGTTAAGGATCACTGGGATGATCTTATCCTCAGGTCCTGGATCCTTGTAGGGGGAGAAAAGATACTCTACCAGGAAGGGACCCTTGAAAGCCTGATGAAAGTGGAGGATATCCTGGCTGAAATATCACGACGGTCCGGGATCTTTCCCGACAGGACAGCCATCTTCATGGGGACAGTGCCTTTCCTGGACGGATCCAGCAGGCCCAGCCCTACTTTCTGGGTGGAGCTGGAAGATCCCCTGATACACAGAAAACTTTCTCATCAGTACAAGGTTGACAGTTTTCCGGGAACCTATTGATAAGATCTCCCACCTCATGGGAGCCAGATCTCTTTTCCTAATACTACAAAGGAGAGTTGAACGACATGCTTGCAAGGATGCTTGAAGAGGCTGAAAAACAGTCAGGGGACATCATCGAGTTAAGGAGATATTTCCACTCCTTCCCAGAGCTTTCCTGGGAGGAGGTTCAGACCACATCAAGGATAAAGGAGATCCTTGAGGGGATGGGTTTTGAAAATATCAGGACAGGTTTTGGCGGTACAGAATGCGGATTGACAGCGGAATTGACGGGGAAACCCGAAGGTCCCTGCGTGGCTTTGCGGGCAGATATAGATGCCCTGCCACTTCAGGAAGAGAATGATGTGCCTTACAGGTCCAGGAAGGATGGGGTAATGCACGCCTGTGGGCATGATGCCCATGCTGCCATGCTTCTGGGAGCAGCAAGGATACTTGCCGGGATGAAGGATGAGATCCCCGGAAAGGTGAAACTTATCTTTCAGCCAGGGGAAGAAGCCGGTTTCAACTCGGGTGCAGAGACCATGATAAGAGAAGGAGCCCTGGAGGGTGTGGATGCTGTAGGGGGACTACACATATGGTCCAATGTCCCATCAGGAGAGGTGGGATTCCGAAAGGGAGCCATCATGGCTTCAGCCGATGTCTGGGAGGTGGAGATCCAGGGAAAAGGCGGACATGGCTCCATGCCTCACAAAGCTGTTGATCCCACCATTGCTGCAGCAACGATCATCACTACGGTACAGACAGTGGTAAGCAGGGAACTGGACCCCCAGGAAACGGTCGTTGTGAGCCTGGGTCAGATCGAGGCCGGGACGGCACCGAATATCATTCCCGAAAGAGCAGTGCTTAAGGGAAGCATAAGGACAACCAGCCCTGCGGTAAGGGAAGCTCTTCCGGAGAAGATCGAAAGGATAATGAAGGGTATATGTGAGGCCCTCAGGTGCAGGGGCAACCTTGTTTATACGAATATCTACCCCGTTACGGTCAATGATCCCGAGATAACCGATATGGCTGTCAACATGGCAGAAGAAATGCTTGGCAAAGAATGTGTGAAAGAGGCCGACCTTGTAATGGGGTCGGAAGATTTCAGTTATTATGAAGAACAAGTGCCTGGTACCTTTTTCTTCCTTGGAAGCGGCAATCCCGAAAAGGGAACGGAAGAACAACATCATTCACCCAGGTTCAATGTGGATGAAGACGTCCTCTACAAGGGAGCAGCCCTGCTCGCGGGTTTCGCATGGACCTACCTGGATCGGTCTTCGGGGGAAAAATAACTGTCAGGGCAGATAAGAAAAATTACTGCAAAGCGGAGGGGATGATCCCTCCGCTTTTTGTGTTACGAAAATCAGAATATGTGCTACAATACTTCTCGTATGTCGAGATCGTTAACTTTTTATCTAATCGGGAGGGGATCTTGTTGGTTTCGAGGAAACTCTGTTTTTCAATGCTTCTTGGGCTGATCCTCACAATGTCTGTTGCAAGTCTTGCTTTTGCAGAGGATGTTTTACAGGTAAAGGACGCTCTTGGCCAGGAACTGAGGATGGACGACAAGGTGGAAAGGGTTCTCTGCTCAGGACCCGGATGTCTGCGCTATCTTGTGTATCTTCAGGCCCAGGACCTTGCGGTGGGTGTGGATGATATGGAGAAGTCACGGACCATGTTCGAGTCCCGACCTTACTTTCTGGCTCACCCCGAGTTAAGCGAAAGGCCACTTTTCGGTGAGTTCCGCGGACACGATAACCCTGAACTCATCGTATCCCTGAACCCTGCCCCCCAGGTCATCTTCAAGACCTACAGCACCATGGGTCACGATCCCCGGGAGCTCCAGGAAAAGACCGGTATCCCGGTAGTGGTGCTCAACTACGGCCACCTGGTCCTGGGAAGGAAAGCGATGGAAGAGTCCCTTATGATCATGGGACGCATGATCGGCAGGGAACAGAGGGCAAAGGACGTCATCGCCTTCTTCAATGATACGATAGCTGATCTTCAGAAAAGGACATCAGGTATACCCGAAGACCAGCGTCCCTCCTGTTACGTGGGTGGAATTGCCTACAAGGGGCCCCATGGGATGAGCTCAACCGAACCAGCCTATCCTCCCTTCTATTTCGTGAAAGCAAAGAATATCGCTGCGAACCCCGAGGCCGGGGAAAAACAGCTCCAGCAGGCCACTTTCTCAAGAGAGAACCTTATAGCGGCTGACCCCGATCATATCTTCATAGACCTTTCAACCATCCAGGGAGGGACGGAGGTCAGCGCTCTTTATCAGCTTCGCAATGAACCCTGCTACCAGGCCCTCTCGGCTCAGAAGGGCGGCCGGGTATACGGTGTACTGCCCTATAACTGGTATACCCAGAACCATGGCTCCATACTGGCCGACGCCTATTTTGTGGGCAAGATCCTTTACCCCCACCGTTTCGGGGATATTGATCCGGCAAAGAAGGCCGACGAGATCTACACTTTCCTCGTGGGTAAGCCGGTTTTCGAGAAGATGAAGAAGTCCTTTGCCGATCTGGCCTTTACACAGATAGATATATCAGAACTGGAGCTGAAATAGATTGCATCTCGAAGAAGGGGTAGTCCCTGCAGGGTATGCAAAATATATATGGGGGAAGATCTCCCTGATACTCCTGGGTGTTGTGCTGCTCGCACTCCTTGTGGTATTTTCCATTTCCATAGGGTCAGTGAATTATCATCCCCTTGATGTATTGAAAACCCTGTTTCAGGGTCATGTTTCTCAGCAGCTCCATATAGTGGTATTCAACATCCGTCTTCCAAGGGTCCTTGCTGCCCTGGTCTGTGGGGCAGGGCTTGCTGTGTCGGGTGTGGTCATGCAGTCAGTGCTGGGTAATCCCCTCGGCTCGCCCTTTACTCTCGGGATCTCCCAGGCTGCAGCTTTTGGAGCGGCTTTCTCGGTGATGGTCCTGGGA
This sequence comes from Synergistales bacterium, assembly GCA_016927765.1. Lineage (GTDB taxonomy): Bacteria > Synergistota > Synergistia > Synergistales > JAFGMB01 > JAFGMB01. The sequence goes on along the minus strand of JAFGMB010000208.1, from coordinate 629 downwards.
TCCGGTTTCATGCTCAGTTCCGCCTCCGATGCAATAACGGTGGTTCACCCGGGAGTAACTACAATGATGGCCTTTGCTGCCAGCATGATGGCTACCGGAGTGGTGATCATGGTGGCCAGGCTGCGGCGAGGATCTCCCGAAGTGATGATCCTCGCCGGTGTTGCCCTTGGGTCTCTATGTACTGCCGCCACGATGTTCCTCCAGTATTTCGCCGATGATGTCCAGCTTGCCGCAATGGTTTTCTGGACCTTCGGCGATCTTGCAAGGGTGGGATGGGAAGAGCTGGTCATTATCTCTGCTGTCGCGGGTTCAGGTATAGTCTTTTTTATCGCCAATGCATGGGACTACAACGCCATCGACGCAGGAGACGAGACTGCCATGAGCCTGGGGGTCAATGTAAGGAAAGTCCGTTTCCTGGGAATGTCTCTCGCATCGCTTCTGACAGCTACTATCATCTCTTTTGTCGGTGTCATAAGTTTTGTAGGTCTTGTATGCCCCCATATCGTGAGAAGGCTTATAGGCGACGATAACCGCTACCTGATCCCCGGTTCATGTGTTATGGGTGCACTTCTTCTCCTGGTGGCGGATACGGCTGCCAGGGTCATGATGGCTCCGAACGTTCTTCCTGT
>JAFGMB010000207.1 GCA_016927765.1 Synergistales bacterium | reverse complement strand
GACCCTGTAATCCCAGAAAGAGAATTCACCTTCTCCCGGCCTGTATTTCCTGAAAAGATCGACAAAGCCCCATGAAGTCACCCTTGCAAAAGCATCTTTAACTGTCTGGTGAAAACAGACGTGATCCCTTTTCTTCCCTGGTTCCGTTACATCAATATCCGTAGGGGCCACATTCAGGTCACCCATCCATATAACCCTTCCTGAAGGATCATATCTCCGAATAAGAAGCTCCCTCACCCTCTCAAGAAAAGCCAGTTTCAACTGGTAATCAGGGTGGTCGATGGATTTTCCCTGGGGGACGTAAGAGTTGATCATCCAGATACCCGATACTTTCGCCTGAAGGAATCTCGTGGAAAGTCCCGGTTCCTTCCCATCCCCAAATCCGTATATCACTTCCTCAAAGGGAAACCTGCTTGCAATGGCTACGCCGTTGTAGCCCTTTTCACCACTGAACATGACTTCATAACCAAGGGATGTAAAAAATTCGGAAGGAAACGATTCATCCATTGTTTTTGTTTCCTGCAGGCATAACACATCCACAGGATCCCTGGCAAGCCATTTTTCAAGGACATGAAGTCTGCTTCTCACTGAGTTTACATTAAAGGTGGCCACTGAAAACTTGCTCAAATCCACACACCGCCTTCATAATATGGTATGAAAGAACATGATTCTATTTTAATGTATCACTATGAAGCCTGAAAACTACTTTTGCGAAGGAGCCCGAAAAAACATGGACAAAAGGACAAAGATCCTTCTGGCGATCCTTTTAGCAGTTCTGGCCGGTGGGTTTGGGGGAATGCATTTCATTATAGGGCTTCCCTGGAGCGAAGCCCTATACTATACAGTTATCACCCTGTCCACAGTAGGTTATGAATCACCCAGGGACCTGGGGGTGGCAGGGCAGATATTCATTGTATTCCTTATCCTGACAGGCCTGGGGACTGCAGGATATATAATCGGGCATTTTTCCCAGCTTCTTTTAGGTGAAAAATTGACCCTTATCCTCGGCAAAGGGGGAGATAAGCAAGTGAAAGACCTGGAGAATCACTGGATAATATGCGGCCTCGGTAGATATGGCATGCAGGTTGCTTCATTGCTGCTGGCCGAAGAGATACCTTTCGTGGCAGTGGAACTGAGCGAAGAAAAGGTTACCGAAGCCAGGGACAAGGGCTTTCTTGTAGTTCAGGGAGATGCCAGGGATGAGGAAGTGCTTAAAAAAAGCGGCATCGAAAAAGCACAAGGCACTATCGTCGCACTGGATAATGAAGCTGATATTGTCTATACCACTCTTACGGCAAGATCCCTGAATTCCTCTTTGAGGATCGTGGCAAGAGCAAGCAATAACCAGGTGGTGAACATGCTTTACAAGGCAGGGGCTAACAAGGTGGTGAACCCTGTCCTTGCAGGGGCAAGCTCCATGGTCAGAGCATCCCTGCAGCCAACTGTGGCGGATTTCCTTGAGCTCGTCAGCATCTCAAGGAAACTGGACCTGGATTTCGGGACCCTCACTGTCCATCCGGCAAGCTACATGGTGGGACAGACCCTTAGCAGGGCTCCCATAAGATCCGATTACCAGACAACGGTCATAGCTGTAATAAAACCCGATGGGAACATTCTTCATAATCCCCAAGGCTCATATATCATCGAGGCAGAAGACCAGCTTATTATTTTTGGCCAGAGAAACAATATGGCCAGGCTGAGAGAAGATGTCTCATGTGGGAGTTGCACGGAATCTATCGAAACAGATATTTCTACAGCTGAAGAAGCACTTCCATGAAACCCGGTAATCCAGGGGCAGGTGCAGTGAAACAACCGCCTGTCCCTGGAGGGAAATAGAAAGATCACAAGAAAGTAAGCAAAAGAGAGGGCTATAGATAATCCTCCCTATTGATATTGCCTTTCAGTTGTCCATCCACAAGGAACCTTCGAACATTTTCAGCCGCTATCCTTGAAGCCTCTTCAAAAGATCCTTCCACATAATTGGAGTTATGGGGAGAACCTATAAAATTCGGTAGGTCAAAGAAGGGGAAATTGGTCCTGAAAGAGTTTTCACTCCATGATGGTTCTTCCCACCATACATCCAGGGCGGCCAGAAATTCGGGATTGTCCCTCAGATGTTCGTAAAGGGCCTTTTCTTCCATAAGTGGTGCCCTGGCCACATTAATTATCATTGCATCCTGCTTCATCATTTCAAGTTCCTTCTTCCCTATCAACCCCACAGTTTTTTTGGTCAGGGGCAGGGAAAGCAGAACAATGTCCGCTTCCTTCAAAAGGAATGTCAGCTCATCAAGGGTCCCGATAAAATCAACTTCCTCTTCAGTGTTACCCCTGGTATTCAATGCCATGACCCGTACACCCATGCTTTTCATGATCTTAGCGGTATATTTTCCAATTCCACCAAATCCTACTACCCCCAGGGTCTTGCCTTTCAGGTTTCTTAGGAGGAAAGAACCCCTGTTAAAATCCCCCCTGGCCAGGTTGTTATGATTGGGTATCAATCTTTTGTAAAGAGCCAAGGCCAACGCGACAGTATGTTCAGCTATCTGATAAGCCCATCCTCCTGCATTACATACTATACGGATGTGATCTGGTATCTCCTTGAAAGGTAGATAATCGACCCCAGTGGAAATGGTCTGAAGGAGTTTCGTTTTTTTTAAAAGTCCATATTCCTCTTTTTGAACCTCCCTGTTAAAAAAGAAGGACATAAGAACAGTGGCTTCCGATAGATCCCCTATCCTGTCCACTGTATCCTGAAGGAAATAAACAGACGCAATAGGCTCCAGAACCTCCCTGATGACCTGCTTTGCATCTTTACCTATTTCTGTAGTAACCAATATCCTGTCTGAAGACATCTGCATATTCTCCTTTCCATGAGGTTTTTCCATTTAGTCTGCCGGATAATTAATATCAGAAAAAACCCTAATTGAATATTATAATGCAATTACCCAGTCTGCTCTCAGTATCACGCGAGGAAAGGAGAAAACCCTTGGATTTGAGCCTGAACATGGCATTACTGATATTTATCATGGGAATAGGCTTGTTCCTTCACGGTATTGATCTCTCTACCAAAAGCTTCAGAAAAGTCCTTGGAAGAGAATTCAACAGGGCTTTTCTGCTCCCGGGGATCAACAAGGGATTCTCTTTCCTTTTTGGCCTTGCCCTGTCATCACTCTCGCACAGCAGCACGGCTGCCACCTCATTCACTGTTGGACTCG
>JAFGMB010000206.1 GCA_016927765.1 Synergistales bacterium | reverse complement strand
TTTTACTGAAAGGGAAGGGTGGTCTTCCTTTCAGTCCTGACATCATTATTTGTGATGAGGCTCATAAGATCGTTGATGCTGCAAGGAAAGCGTCATCTGTTGAAGATTCCTTTTCAGACTGGACAAACCTGTTATCCCAAAGGAACATCGCTCTTCTTGATAAGAAATACATGGAGCTTTCCCTTTCTGGGGCTGAGGTTAAAGATAAAATATCCCATCTCTCTTTACATATTTCAAATTATTTCAATTCTACCGGGCGAGCCTATGAAGAGAGGACCCCTATTACAACCCTCCCCGAGCTTATAAAGAATGAAAAGGAAAAGATCTGCACACTTTTGGATGAAGTTGGAGAACTTCTGAAACCGGCAAAGGATCATCTTTCAATGTTCAGTGAGGATCCTGTATTTATGAAGGAGGAAGATTCTCATTTTTTTGCCTGGTTGAATGAATTCAACAGGATAAGTTCGTATTTCAGGTTTGTTTCGGATATTTCGCTTTATCCTGATTGGTCATACTGGAGGGAAGGACATAAGATGATAGCATCCCCAACGAAATGTTCGGGCATCATCCCTTCTTGTCTTGACCTGCTGGAAACTGAGCACATGGTCTTTATTTCCGCAACTCTGACCATGGATGGTTCTTTCAAGTACTGGAAACAGGAAACTGGACTAGAGCCTGAAAGGGAACATGTTTATCCTTCCGAGTTTCTCCTTGGTAAGAAGATGGAAATATGGGTCGTTGATATTGGTTTTTCTGTTATGCAAATGGGGTATGATAAACAGGTCTGTCGGGTGGTGGAAAAACTATGTGATGAAAATATGGGAAAAAGCCTGGTACTTCTTTCGAGCAAAAGACTGCTCTCCAGTCTTTCGGTGCACTTTTCAGAGTTGCTAAAGCCTTACCGGGTATTTGTTCAGGGAGAGTTACCTAAAGGAGAACTTTTACAGCTTTTTCGTCACGATACTGATTCTGTACTGCTCGGAATGGTCTCATTCAGGGAAGGCATCGATATCCCGGGAGAAAGCCTTTCTCAGGTTATTATTGACAGGATACCCTTCCCACATCCAAATGATCCGGTTATACAAACCAGGAACAGGCTTGAGGGAAGTATGGCATTCATGAATGTGACCTTGCCTACGGCAAAAATGGTCCTGAAGCAGGCTACAGGTAGACTAATAAGAACGCATTCTGACAGGGGCAGGGTGGTTATCCTCGATAAACGGGTGATCGAACGATCTGACTGGAATATCCAGGGAGTGCTTCCTCAAGTGAAATATCGTTACCTCAAGACAAAGGGAGGTATTGTTGCCTGATGGAAACAGCTGTGTTATATTATCAAGGCTGGTCAAACAGGCAACCAATTCAGTTGTGTTTGTAGATATATTGTAGGAGGGATTTAAGTGAAACAGACTTTTCAGCCCCATAATAGACCCAGGAAAAGGAAAATGGGATTCCTGGAAAGGTCTAATTCTCCAAGTGGACGAAGAATTCTTCGAAACAGGAGGAGAAAAGGGCGCAAAAGACTCGCTGTCTGATTACATTGAAGTTAAAATTTCCCCGCTGTAACAGGATTACCAGGAGTTGGGAATACGATCTTGTTTTCCGCACCGGCAGCAGAATAAGTGGGCAGCTGGTGCGGTTGCTCTTTGTAAGAACACATGGAGAAGAGGTTCCCAAAATAGGGATCGTGGTAGGTAAAAAACAGGGCAAGTCTGTTTTTCGAAATCTCCACAGACGGAAAATGAAAGAGGCTGTGAGAAGACTTTTACCTTATTTTGATCGAGGTTATATGATCGTTCTGGGTATCAGGAAAGAAGGATATTTTGCAAATCCGAAAGATATTTATTCGGACCTGCTTGAAGTTGCATCAAGGGCAGGGATCTTAACGGAGAGTTATGATGCTTTATCCCTTACAGAAGATGATTGGTAATGAAAATGATTATCCTGTGTAAAACGACCATTTATTTGATCAGGTTCTATCAGAAAGCGATTTCCCCTTATCTGGGCAAGAGATGTCGATTTTATCCGAGTTGTTCCCAGTATTCTCTTGAGGCCATTGAACAATATGGTTTTCTCAGGGGATCCTTTCTTGCCCTAAAAAGGTTATTGAAATGTGGACCATGGCATCCCGGTGGATATGATCCTGTCCCCAGGAAGTTTTAGTCCTACCAGTTTGAATCTAGGAAGGTGAAGGTTTTGGGTTCTTTGTGGTCATCTCTGAGTAATATGTTGGTTGTTGTTCTGGAATACTTTTATAATTTTACGGGCTCTTACGGAATAGCCATAATTCTGCTTACCCTGATTGTCAGGATCCTGCTCCATCCATTGAGTCACAAGCAAATGGTAGGCATGCAGAAAATGCAGAAATTACAACCCCGGATTAAAACTCTCCAGGAAAAATACAAAGATGACAAGGAAACTCTTAACCGGGAGATCATGTCTCTTTACAAGGAGAACAAAGTCAACCCGGCTGCCGGATGTCTGCCCCTCCTAGTTCAGCTTCCCATACTCATATTACTT
>JAFGMB010000205.1 GCA_016927765.1 Synergistales bacterium | reverse complement strand
TTCCATCACGTCTATGGAGTAGCGGATCATGTCATCGAAGGAAATGAGGGCGCTCTTCGATTTGACACTGCCCCAGATGGTCCAGATGAGGGATGTGATGTTAAGAAGCTCTTTTCTGATGATCTTTTCTTCATTCTTAAAACCTGAGTGAAGAAATTCCAGGAGCGGTTCCTGCTTCACCAGGTCCTGCCGGTATTCGCTCACTTTTTTGCCTAACATGTTTGATATCCTGTCAGCCAGCTTGCCCCTTGCCCCCTTGAGACAGGAAGAAAGGTCACCCAGGAATCGGGGAAGGTCCCTTTTCCCCGGAGCCTGCCCTGCCCATTGCCTGACCAGGTCAGTGAGAGCTGCTGCAAGGGAGGTCTTCCCCCCGAGTCCCTCCTCGAGGGACCGTACTATCCCTTCCGGGCCAAGCCAGGAATACCAGACCTCTGACCACCAGGGAGCATTTATCTCCAGGAGTTGCCCTGAAAGTTCCATGTCCCGGCTCTCCATGTTCTCCGCCCAGTTCCTGAGATGGGAAGGGTCTTTGCCCAGGCTTGAAAAGAGGGAGATCATGTTCGAGGCCAGTGAGGAGATGCCATGGGCTCCGTAAGCGTTCACCAGGTCCTGCATCAGTCCCTGGTCAAGGGTGTCTTCCCCCGTATTCCATTTTCCGCCGGCATTTACCCTGAACCATTCCAGGTCGGTGCGGTCAAGTCTCTTTTCCAGTTCCCTCCAGAAAGACGTTTCTTCGGGTACTGACAGGACTCTTGCCTGGGGATCCAGTTCCAGGTTGATGCCCCTTTCCTTGATGGTTCTCATCGAAAAGGCATGGATGGTCGAGATATAGGCCTCCTCAAGATGTTCCAGGCCATAGGATGCCCTTTCGTCCAGGCATGGGATATCTTCCCTTATCCGCCCGAGAAGCATCTCTATGCGGTCCTTCATTTCCTGGGCGGCTTTTTCTGTGAAGGTAAGGGTCAATATCTGTCTCACATCGGCTCTTCCTGAAAGAAAGGCCCAGACGAACCTCCATGCCAGGGTCCAGGTCTTCCCTGTCCCGGCCCCTGCACTTACGACTATCAGTGGTTCTTCCGCAGTTATGGCTTCGAACTGGGATGGGAGGGTCTCTTTCTCAAGCCTGGAAAGAAGAATTTCCAGGGGATCATTCTTTCTGGTCATATCTATCGTCCTCTAAGGGGAAAGGTTTTTCCGATCTTCTGCACAGGCCATAATAGCTGCAGTACCTGCAGGCCTCCGAATTGTAGTCGGGTTCAAAAATGCCTTCTTTGAGACACTCTGCCATGGCAATAAGGGATCTTTCCGTTTCGTCAAGCCTTTCCTCCAGGTCTGGGCTTCTGCGGTTTCCCAGTTCCAGGTATTGCCTTGCCTCTTCTGTCCTGAAACTTCCCGTGATCCTGCCATCGGCAAGACAGATATAGCCGTAACCTGCAAGGGGAGCCCCACAGCCCTCAGTGTTGCCGCCTTTCTCGTGGAGGAGTCCATAGGCTGCCAGCTGCAGTGAGTTCCTGTACCTGGAGGAAGATCCGCTTTTATAGTCCAGCATTACACATGTGCCGTCCCTCAGAATATCTATACGGTCGGCTCTGCCCTTGAAAAGGACCCCTCCCACCTCGAGAGAGGGGAGGATCTTTTCTGTCAGGGGAGGTACTCCCGGATCCCTTATCCCGAGTCCTTCCATTTGATCCTGGAGTTCCGCCAGTTTGCCTGTCTGGAAAAGGATCCTTGAAAGATGCCTGTTAAGGGGGCTTTCAGAAAGGAATTGAGGGTACACTATGCTGAAGGTTTCCAGGAAGATCCCTTTCCACAGCTCGGTGACCGGTTTCAGGGTTTTGGCCTTTTCAGACCATACCCTTTTCCAGAGTTCATGGATCCCTTCTCCCAGAAGGGCTGCGTCAAGTCCTGGTTCCGGTTTTTCATAGATCTTCAGGATATGCCGGCAGTAATACCTGTAGGGGCAGAGCAGCCAGTCATCCATGGCGCTCAGGCTGACACTTGCAGGAGTCTCCATATCGCTCTTCCTCACCGGGAGGACCCTTTCCATTGTGGCGGCCATGTCTGTCAGGGATTCCGGTATCTCCATTCCTGCAAGGAAGGGACCTTCCGCCAGTGGGAAGAGCTGTCCCTGTTCTTCTCTTACCAGGAGCCCTTCATTGCCGGCCGATCCTATCCAGGGAGTTCTCCCTTCCTGGCTTTCCAGGGATCTATGAAGGAAGGGGGTTATCTTAAGGGGTTTTCCGGAGAGATCCGAAAGACCGCTGGTGATAAGGGTTAACCTGCTTCCGCAGGCAAGGATACGATTGAAGAGAGCCTCCCTCTGGGACCTCTTCTCATGGGCAAGGGGAAGATGAGAGGAATGCAGTCCCTTCACCTCATGGAGATATTCCTTCCTCTTATCCGTAAGAAGGGGTGACTCCCGAAGGATACCGGGCCATTCGTCGGAAGAGGCCCCTGTTATGGCCCACACTTCCCTTTGGGACAATACGGGCGGGGTGTCTGTGTGAAGTTCCAGGGAATCGGTCATGGGGATCCTGCTGCTGATGGTGGTCTCCTCAGCCCAGTTCCTCAGAAAAGCGAAGGCATCCTGGCCTTTCAGTTTCTCTTTTCCCGCAGGGCCTATCTCCTGTTCAAGATCTCTTACCAGGGATACCTTGTTCTCCAGCTCCCTGATGGAAGCATTCAATTCCCTGCATCTCTCATCCATGGAGGGGTGTTCGAGGATGTAGGAGGCTGCTTTCCCCTCCCATCCACAGTTATGGGCAAGCATTATCACGGATCCCAGGATATCGGAAGGGGTAAGCCCTCCCGCGAGGGCTCCTGTAAATTTGATCATGTGTTCAAAGTTGTCCCTGGCCTTAAGGTCGCTGCCCGAGAGATAGGTCATCCATTCAGTTCTGCCTTCGGGAAGAGCTGACCTGTTCTTATGAGAGAGCCCGGCCGAGTCTCCGAAGAAAGGTTCTTTCAGAAGCTGGAAGGTCCTTTCCCCCGGCCACTTTTCGGAATAACAATGCCAGATCCTTTTAACCAGGTCCCACAGAAGGGTCTCTGAAACCTTCCTGCCTTCGGACAGGTTATAGGGGATACCGTATCTGGAAAGGGCTTCCAATGCGAGATCCAGGGATCGTGAAGGTACGGTCAGGCCTATTTCACTCCATCCGGGGAAGGGCATTTGCCCTGATCTCCGGTATATGGTCCCCCTGCCTTCGCGCCAGAGGATAAATTCCCTGGCAAGGGTCTCTAATTCAAGTCTCCGGTCCGGACACTCCAGGATAAGTGCCTTCAATGGTTCCTTTCCAGAGTAGTCCCAAAGGACATCCACGTCCTTGAGCTGTTCCAGGAGGGTGTAGGACCTGTCCATTCCGGGGAGGGGGGTCAGGATAGTGACCCTTCCGGCCTTGTCAATGAGTTTCCTGACCAGGTTGAGCTGACTGTGGTTGAAGCTCATAAAGCCGAGGAGGACCAGTTCAATGTTTTTCAGCCAGGTTCCTGAGACCTCGGGGTATCTCCCTATGGTCTCTCCTGTGACCGTGGCTATCTGGGCGCTGTCCATCAGGGATGGAGAAGGGTCACCTGAAAGATAGCCCACGTAGGCATGGAAAAGCCGGCAGAAAAGGCCTTCAGGTTCTTCCATTCTGCTGAAGATGTTCCCTTTCCGGCATTCATTGCAGCCCAGGGCTTCTGATATTTCCTCCGGAGAGATCTCCTCCCTCAATATCTCCTTGAGTATCTCTCCTGCCAGGGGGATGAATCCCTGTTTTGTAGCGCTTTTAGGGGCTTTGTCCGATCCATCCCGGGCGAACATGTCTTTCAGGAGATACCGGATGATCAGCCAGTGATCCGGGGGGTCGATCTGGAGTCTTCCCTGCTCGTGCAGGCCATGGTCCCGCAAGAAAGCGAGCAGGTCCCGGTACAGATCCGACCAGCGCCATATCCTGTAGGGCCTCCTGTCCCTGGCAGGACCTTCAGAAAGGGTTTCTTCCAGTTTTCGAAGGTCTTTGAGGGCGGGTACGAGAAAGACCAGTCTTTTCCTGTCCCTGGTACCTGTAAACTTTCTGAGAAGAGGTTCAATTTCCTTTACCTGTTTATAAGGGATTATGGGCATTCGAAAACTCCTGGGATGATTTCATTCTATTCTAACAGTCTAAAGCCCTTTACAGTATCTTCCGGAGATTCCCTTTCGGTCTTTCTTAGGATATACTAACTTTACCGAAGGAACGAATTAAATCAGATCCTTGATGGTCATCGGGGGTGAAGGGTTTGAAAAAAAAGAGTTTTCTTGCAGTTCTGGCATTCATGGTGATAGTGACTGTTGTCATTTTTCTTCTCATGGATGAGAGGATCCTGGCTCAACGGACACTGGACAATGGAATAAAAGTTGATATTACAGAGGAAGTTTACAGGCAGATGGAAACCCTCGGCGATCAGGTTTACCTCTACTTCGGGAGAGTAGGGTGAGGCCAGCCCCTTGAAGCGCTGGTCCGGCGCGGCATGCCGAAAAGGAATAAGGAAAATTACACCCAGCACAAGTACAGGGGGATCACCCTATGGATACCGGGGGACATGAAATTCGATGAGGAGACCCTGTCTATCTGTATTAAGGAATACAGGGACAAAAAATTGCTTGTGATCCCTTCTGCTTCACGTATAAGGACAAAGGGGTGAGTACATAGGGAACTAAGTATTTTTACCGTGATAAAACGACGCAGGAAAAGGTTATAATTTCATGTGAGATATCCTATTGAAGGGAGGTCGAACATATGAGGAAGATGTCTGTAACAGCTTTAGCTGCACTCCTGTTGTTCAGCATGGTATTGCCGGCCCTTGCTTCCGGATTGACCCTTGATATAACTTCAGCGGCCATGGCGGAGATGGAGAAGGAAGGATACGAATGGCACGTTAAACCCGGGACATACCAGGGTTTCTGAGGGGAAGAACCTTCCGCTCTGGTTTTGAGCGGCCAACCCAACAAACCTGTCCATTTTTACCTTCTGTCCCAGGATAAATTCCAGTTATGGGTGCCGAAGGGAATGACCTTCACCGGCGACATCGTAAAGGTCATAACAGTTCCTTTCAGGGGAAAGCAGATCGTCAAGGTAAGCACTGCTGAACACATGGAAGGAGAAGGATGCGGGCAGGGAGATTAATTTATGCCTGGCTTTCCAGAGGGCGGGTCTTACCCGCCCTTTTTGTCGTCAATTAATGAACATGTAACGATATAAGGGGGTTGTCACTATGAAGTACCTGAGGTTTATGGTTGGGGAAGAAACTCTTCAGGGCGTCACAGATGGGATCGGCTATGTCAAGGAGATCCGTGGATACATCGGAGGAGATTACCAATTGACAGGCAGACAGCTCCCACTCGAAGAGATAACGAAATATCTGCCGCCTTCTGTCCCTACCAAGATAATAGCGGTTGGAAGGAATTATCGTGCCCATGCCGAGGAAATGGGCGAAGAGATCCCCACGGAACCCTTTCTTTTCCTGAAGGCCCCCAGCGCCCTTATCGGGCACAGGGAGAACATAGTCTATCCCGTGGAATCATCCAGGGTGGATTACGAGGCGGAACTGGGCCTGGTGATCTCCAGAAAAGGAAGGCATATCCCTCCTGATGAGGCAGACAGTTTCATCCTGGGATGCTGCTGCTTCAACGATATTACCGCCAGGGATTTTCAGCAGAAGGAACATCAGTGGATCAGGGCCAAATCCTTCGACACCTTCGCACCCTGCGGCCCATGGGTGGACCTCTCGGTACAGCCCTTTGACCTGGAGATACAGATGTACAGGAACGGCAGCCTGGTGCAGAATTCCAGGACCAGGGATTTCATCTTCCCCATACCTGAACTGGTGAGTTTCATTTCCCGCTACATGACCCTCTATCCCGGAGACATTATCGCTACCGGAACCCCTTCAGGTGTAGGGCCTGTAGAGACAGGTGATCTTCTTTCCGTCAGGATACAGGGTATTGGTGAGCTTCAGAACAGGGTCATAAGGGAAGGATAGCACCAGCCAGACCCCTGCAGTGAAAGGAGGTCCTGATCATGAAAGCTCTCGGGAAGACCCTTCTTGGAAGGGATCCCTTTGAGGAGATAGTAATAGGGAACACTGCTCTGGTAAGGGCGATGGTAGAAAGTAATGTCAGGGTCGCAACCACCTACCCCGGTTCACCCACTCCAGAGATAGCATCCGCCATATTGAGCATTCCAGCAGCGGAAAGACCTTTTTATTTCGAGTATTCCACCAACGAGAAGGTGGCCACGGAAGTGGCCTTTGGGGCAAGCATTAACGGTCATCTTTCATGTGTTTTCTTCAAGAGCGTAGGCCTGAATGTTGCTGCAGACTCTTTTGTCCAACTTGGTCTCATGGAGCTTCCGGGGGGAATGATCATAGTCCTGGGGGATGACCCCGGCGCTAATTCTTCCCAGAACGAACAGGACAACAGGCACTATACCAGGCTTTCCTGCATACCCGCCTTTGAACCTGCCGACCCCCGGGAAGCATATGAAATGTTCCTTGAAGGTGCTTCTCTATCGGTGCTCCGGAAAATGCCTGTGATAATAAGGTTGACCACTCACGTGTGCCATGCCAAGCAGAAGGTTTCTTTCGGCGGTTGGGATCCGGTCCATCCTGACCGGACTCCCCGGTTTGACCCTGACAAAGGGCCTTACGTGCCCATTGCCGGGGATGCTCTTGCCCTGAAGAGAAGATCCCTCGCCAGGCTTGAGGAAATAAGGACTTACTCCGAAAACTCCCCTTTCAATGTCCTTACAGACAATGGGAACAGGGACAAGGGAGTGATCACCGCAGGCCTGCCCTTCCTTTCCCTGATGGATGTCCTGGAAGAAGCCCATGAAAGGCCGGACATCCTGAAGCTTGGAATGATCCATCCCATCCCCAGGTCCCTTATCCGTCACTTTCTCGAGACCCACCGGGAAGTCAAGGTACTGGAGGAACTTGATGATGTCCTTGAAAAGGAGATCAAGGCCCTTGCTTACGACAGCAGGCAGGACACAGTGATCCACGGAAAGAAGGAACTGGAGGACTGGGTGGGGGAATACACCCCCGACAAGGTGGCTCGGGTCCTGAACAACACCTGGCCAGGCCTGGTAGACATGCTGGAAGCACCGGAAAGATCACCCCTGGCCCCAAGGCCGCCCCAGATGTGCCCGGGTTGCGGTCACAGGTCTGCCTTTCATGCCATCAGGCAGGCCCTCAAGGCTGAAGATATTACCGTGGCTGATATAGGCTGTCACACCCTTGGTTACCTCCCACCCTACAGGATGGGGCAGGTATTGCTCTCCATGGGGCATTCCACCGGAACAGGCTCCGGCCTGTCCCTCTTCAACGACGAGAGAAAAGTGGTGGCATTTATCGGTGATTCCACCCTATTCCACGCAGGTTTGCCCGGAATAGTGAACGCCGTTTTCAACCGCCACAACCTCACATTGGTGGTAATGGAGAATGGAACCACTGCAATGACAGGTCACCAGGACCATCCGGGGTCGGGTGCCAATGCTAATGGCCCAGTGGAAGCCCTGTCCATTGAAGCCCTCCTTGAGGGATTGGGAGTTAAAAGCATCAGAAGGGTTGACACCTATAGCCAGACAAAACTTCTCCAGGCTGTGCGGGAAGCATTGGAGGAAGAAGGTTTAAGCGTGGTCATAGCTTCTCATCCCTGTATGCTCAAGTTCACCCGTGAACAGAGAAGAAAAGAGGGATACAGCCAGAGGAAAGTGCGCATAGATCAGGATAAATGCATAAGGGTCATGGAATGTATCAGTGAATTCGCCTGCCCCTCTTTCCAGAGGGACAGGGACGGAAATATCTTTGTTCATCCTGAGCTCTGCATAGGCGATGCATCCTGCATTCAGACCTGTCCTACCCATGCCATAGTGCTGGACACGGAGAAAAAGGATTCATGGGAGGGTGAAGGATCATGAGGAGATTCGACATATACCTTACAGGTGTCGGAGGACAGGGGATAGGCCTGCTCAGCGAGGTAATTATAAGAGCTGGAGACCATGCAGGTCTTCCCGTAAGCGGGGTTGACACCCACGGGCTTGCCCAGAGGGGTGGGATGGTGGTATCCCATGTCCGCTTTGGAGCCCTGCGTACCACGCCCCTTGTCCGCCTGGGATCTGCGGACCTGGTCATTGCCCTTGAGATCAGTGAAGCCATGAGGGCTCTCCACAGCCATGCCAGGCCGGGAGGCACACTGGTCTTCTACGATACCGCATGGCAGACACTTAGCGCCAGGCTGGGCAAAGAATCATCTCCCTCAAGGGAGGATCTCGAGGAGGCCTGCAGAAAGAAACAGGTAAGGCCCATAGGCATAAGGAAGGAAGATCTCCAGGATCACAGGATGCAGAATATGGTCCTCCTTGGAAGGATAACCAGGGATGAATTGATCCCGGGGATCGGAAAGGAACATTACGAGAAGGCCATGGATGACCTCATGGCAGGGTCCATGCTTGAAGCTAACCTGAAGGTCTTCCGTGAAATGCTCGAAGGTTCGTAAAGCCTTTAAGCACACAAAAAACACTACAGCACGGTCACAGCTGAGTTCGCTTTTCAGGTTCAGCTTTTGTAGTTGTAGATATCGTCTTGAATCAACCCTGAAATTTATTATGCAGCTCTTTGCATTTCATAAGCAGGATTAAAAGGTTGTCCTGTTTTAAG
>JAFGMB010000204.1 GCA_016927765.1 Synergistales bacterium | reverse complement strand
GTCAGGATTTTGAAGATGCAGCATTTTTCCTTTCCCAGGACCTAAAGGCCAGAGATGTGCTGCTTACAATTGGAGCAGGTAATGTGTCAAAGATAGGTGAGATAATCAAGGAGAGAATGACCGCTGGAAAGTGAAAAAAGTAAAATGATATTTCGACTGCAAGAGGAAATGCCTGTGGAAATAAAGGGTCATTTCCCTTTGGCCTTATATACGACAATGGGCGTTGGAGGGTTAGCTGAATTTTTCGTGGCACCTCGGTCTCTGCAGGATATTATCCTGATCCAGAAGTACAGATCGGGAGAAGGGTGCCCTGTAAATGTTATTGGCGGGGGAAGCAACCTTATCATTCTGGGGGATGTTCTATCTGGACTGGTAGTATCGACATTGGAAATGTGCCAGATAAGCCATGCTGGGAGTTCAGAAAGGAAGGAGATCGTTTGCGAAGCGGGTCTCCCCCTGAAATCACTTCTCGGGCGTGCTATTTCGGAAGAACTCTCCGGCCTTGAGTTCGCTATGGGTATCCCAGGTACTGTGGGAGGAGCCTTGTGTGGGAATGCAGGCGTTCCAGGTTTTTCTGTTTCCGATGTGATCAATTGGGTTGAAGTGGTCAAGCCTGGTGGAACTCTTGCCAGACTGGGGAAAAATGATATTGGATGGGGATACAGATATTCCAGTCTTGGAAATTCAGAAGATATTATTTACAGATGTGGCCTTGTTCTGGTACCGGAGGAACCGGAAAAGATCAGGGATAATTGTCAGTATTGGTGGAAGAAAAGAGAACAACAGCCATACACCGATAGGAGCGCTGGCTGCATCTTTAAAAATCCTGAGAAACATTCGGCCGGATGGTTACTGGAACGTTGCGGATGCAAGGGAATGAGGAAGGGAGATGCAATGGTCTCAGAGAGGCATGCAAATTTTATCATCAATGTGGGCCATGCCGTATCTGAAGATATCCTCTGGCTGATAAGACAATGCCGTACAAGGGTTTATGAGAAAACCGGCATAATGCTCGAGTTAGAGGTCAAGTTAGTAGGCAATGAGATCTTCTGACAGGAAGGTATTCCTTTTTCTGCTTGTCTTGTTGGCCTTTTTCTCTGGTTCTTTCTATTGCCTGGATCACCGTTTCCAGTTTTTCAGATCGAGAGAATTCCATATTTTGCCGAACCACCCGGAATTTGAAGGCTATATCTGGAATGTGATCAAGGGACGACATATCAGATTCTGGCCAAGCCTGTTTCTGGACAGGGAAATTATAATTGCTGACATTGAAAATCGATTTCCGGTAAAAATGAAATTGACCCTGAAAGGTTTTGGATCGCCCCTCTTTCAAGCTGAACCTTTAAGGATCTGGTCCTTGATCAAATGGAAGGACCAGGATTGGTTCCTCGAACCAGGGGGGTTGATCTGGCGGACCAGTGACAGGGGGAACGTAATTGTAGATGTTCCAGATATAAACGACATCCCCTGTTGGAAGATCGGAGCGACTATAGGGCCTCCCTTCCATGAAGGAGAGGAAATTGAGCCCGGTACAGATAGTATGATCAGAACCTCAAATCTTCCGGTTACCAGAATGATCGAATGGTGGAGGGAAATTGTAAGTCTTTCGTGGGCTGATTTGATCTATCAGGTAGAGATAAATCGAGTAGCGGCAGAATATGAACTTACTTTTTCCATTGTTGCTGGGGCAACAAGGGTGTTTCTGAAAGTCAAAGCGGAAGAACAGAATTGGCTTGAGTTGAATGATGCCATCAGGCAAATAATGCCGGATTTTCCTTTTATGGGTAAAAATATGGAGATAGATGCCACTTTCAGGAACAGGATCGTAGTAAGGGAACTTTGATTTCTTATTATCACATGATTTATGGTAGCTGAAAAGAATTATCAAGTTGAAAATGAAAGGGGCGAGAGTTATGGTTTACAGGGAGCCAGAAATTCTCGTAGGGCTGGATCTTGGAACGACTAAAACAGCAGTAGTGGTGGCAGAACGAGACGAAAACCTCAGGGATCCCCAGATCATCGGAATAGGGCAGGCTCCTTCCCAGGGTATCCGTAAAGGTATGATAATCAACCTTGAACAGGCTGTCGATTCTGTGAGGGCAGCTGTTGCAGATGCAGAGAGCATGGTAGGTTTTGATATCAACCAGGCTACAATAGCCTTCAGCGGGATCGATGCCACAAGCATAACTTCAAGAGGAATGATCTCCCTTGGAAGGACTCCTCGTCAGGTGACTATCCAGGATGTGGAAAGAGTGATCGAAGCGGCTCAGAGTGAGCTAGCAGTCCCTCCTAATCGCTGCACTCTCCATACTATCCCTGTGAAATATTCAATTGATGGGAATTCAGGCATAGATGATCCCCTGGGCATGACAGGAATTCGCCTGGAAATCGAATTACAGACAGTCATAGTTCCTTCGTCTGTGGTTCAGAATGTCATTAATTGTGTCGAAAGAGCCGGGATAAGGGTGAATGGTCTTGTGGTGAAATCTCTTTCCAGTGCCATGGGTTCACTTACTAACGAAGAGACCCTGGCTGGTGCAATATCCCTGTCTTTAGGCGGGGGGACCACTTCCATAGCTCTTTTTGTTGATGGCAGACCTGTAAAACTCAGTGTGATACCCATAGGGGGCGATCACATAACCAATGATCTTGCTTACGTATTGAAGATCCCTATCAGTAAGGCTGAAGAATTAAAAAAACAGCTTTCTCTTGATTCAGATGAAATAGAATACGAGGATCTCGAGATCGACCTCCGGGGAAAGCAGAAGAAGGTCGATGTATCAGAAGCCGTGGAAGTGATCAAATACCGGCTGGAAGAACTTTTTGCAGAATATGTTTCCCATCAGCTTTCCGATTTCAGTGTGCATATGTTCCCTGCCGGCCTCGTTATTTCTGGTGGGGTGGCAAAAACGAGGGCACTGGAACCTTTCATTTCGGACCTGCTGGGATTCCCCGTTCGGATAGCCGATCCGCTGGACAGTTTCCAGATGCCACCCGGAAGAAATGACTGTCAGTATAATTCCGCGGCAGGGATAATCAGATACATTACTCATAAGGAAAGAAATCCTTACAGATACATGGAAACTCCATTGAACATGCTCAGGACTGGTCCATCATCAGTTGTGGTCAGCCCGAGAAAACCAAAAAAAGAATTTGTAAAACCCAAAAAGGAATCAGTGAAGAATTTTGTTTCGGCCATTAAGAGATCCATCAAGGAACTGTTTTGACATTCTTCTAGTGCGGGGGAGGAATAGGGATGGAAAAGATGTTTAAAGTGATCGAGCATTCAAGGGTCCATCATGAGAATATAAAAGTCCTCGGTGTCGGAGGTGGTGGCGGTAATGCCCTCAACCACATAGTGAGGAGTGGCGTAAAGGGTGTAGAATTCATCGCTGCAAATACTGATATGGCATCACTTGGCCTGTCAGAGGCCACCACAAAGCTCGTACTGGGCAGAGAGCTGACGAAGGGACTTGGAGCGGGAGCTGACCCAGAGATAGGATACAATGCCGCCAAAGAATCTTTCGACGAGATAAGGGAGATCGTATCGGGAGCAGATATGGTTTTTCTCACCGCAGGGATGGGAGGCGGTACTGGTACAGGTGCTACTCCTGTCCTTGCAGAAATTGCCAAGGAATCAGGTGCACTTGTGGTGGCTGTTGTCACAAACCCTTTTTCATTTGAAGGGAAGAAACGCTTTAAACAGGCGGTTGAAGGGACAGCCCTTCTTAAAGAAAAAGTGGATGCCCTCATTATCATTGAAAATGATAAACTTCTCGAGATCTCTGACAGAAATACAGGTCTTACCGATGCTTTCCAGCTGGCAGATGAGGTGCTTCGTCAGGCAGTCCAAGGGGTGACTGATCTCATACTTTGCCCCGGGCTTGTCAATGTTGACTTTGCAGATGTCAGGACAGTTATGAAAAATGCCGGAGCTGCTATTATGGGAATAGGGGAGGCCCAGGGAGATAACAGGGCAGTACTAGCTTCCCAGGCTGCCATCAACAGTCCCCTCATGTCCACCCCAATGGATGGGGCAAAGGGAGTCCTTTTCAATGTTACAGGTGGAAACGATGTAGGTATTTACGAGATCCAGGAAGCAGCCAGAGTGATCAATGAGGCAGCAGATGAAGATGCCACGATAATCTGGGGGCATACCATTGACCCTGAGATGGAGGACAGGATCAAGATAACTGTAATTGCCACAGGTTTCAATGCAAGTATGACCGCAGGGAAATTTAAAACTATCTCATCAAAGAGCACAATGGGGCAGAAACTTCGTACCAGGGTGGAACTTGAAGAGTCGGAAGTAATATCTCCACAGGAGGAAGAAGACCTTTTCAAGATCAATGGAGTTCCTTCGAACAAGTTCGATATTCCGACATACATCCGTAAAACGGGAAAAAAATAATAACAGTACAAATATTGTTCTTCTTTAGCTATCCTATGTAGTCACCCTGTTGTGGAACCCTGTAGAACAGGTCTTCAAGCCTGTTTTCAGGAGAGATCATAACAGTTGGCTTTGTATTTTTCAGATCCGGAAGAACTTTGTTTGCTTTCAGGGGGTGAATATTCTGATGAATAGAAAGAACCGCAGACACAGAGACTCCAACCCCATGTTCCCTTTCGGAGATATCATGCTCCCTGTGATAGGTCTCGTTGCACTTGGCCTGCTTATTGTGGGAGTAAAGATGTTTTTTCTTCCTGAGGAAACAAGGAAAGCCTATGAACCTGTCCCTGAACCTACTCCTGCAATAGAGAAAAAAGTGGAGCCTGTTAAGCCACAAACTGGAAAAACTGCTCCAGTTGCAGATAATGTAAAGAACACGAAGACAACTACAGAAAAGACATCTACAGGTACAGAACAGGCTTTGACAAAGGCAACAATTGTTTCCCCGGGTGGAACAGAGTCTACCATTGAAGAGGGCCGGAAACCGTCAGACATATCAGTAACAGGTAAAGAGCTGGAGAAGCAGAACATGATAGCCAAACCTGTCAAAGAGGATAAACCAATTCCAGCCCAAATATCTCAGGACAACAAAGCCAGTGTCCAGCAACCAGTTACCAAAGCTGGTGAAGCCAGCTGGGGGGTACAGATAGGGTCTTTCACAAACAGGGGATCTGCAGATTCTCTTGCCACTAAGGTGTCTTCAGCAGGATATACTGTCAGGATTACAGAAGCTGTAGTCAGCGGGAAGAGATATCACAGGGTCACAGCCATTGCAGGGGATACGAGAAATTCTGCCCTGGTGCTGGAGGAGAAACTTAAAAAGGAAGGATACCCGACGTTTGTGACCTCTCTGCAATAGGTCATAGGTATGGAGTTGTTAAGCTCCATTCTCAAGTGTTGGGATAGAACGTCAATATGGCTGGATTAGTCAGAGAAGTCATTACGAGGGAAGAAGCGATCCATTTTGTTATGGAAAACCTTGCTTACCCATGGGATCACTTAATAGATGAAGTTCCCCTGGAAATGATCCATGGGAGGATACTAGCAAAACCTGTATATTCTCCAGAGGATCATCCTCCCTTTGATAGAAGCCTTCGAGATGGTTTTGCTGTAATAGGCAATGACACAAAAGGTTCTTCACATAGCGCACCTTCCTTTCTGGAAGTCATAGGAGAGGTGCCTATGGGTAGAGTGCCCGAACTTACCATATCTTCTTCTCAGGCAGCAGTGATTCATACTGGCGGAATGGTCCCTCCAGGAGCAGATGCTGTGGTGATGGTGGAAGATACAGTGGTAGCTGGGCGATGGGTAGAGGTCAGAAAATCGGTCCAGTCGGGAGAGAATATCATTCATAAAGGAGAGGAAATCCGGAAAGGGCAGTTATTGCTTGAGAAAGGATTTCTGATGGATTTCAGAAGTGCCGGTGTCCTTGCCCATGCAGGTATGTCAAAGGTACCAGTCATATCTCTGCAGGTAGGAGTGATAAGTACTGGCGACGAGATCGTACCTGTTTCAAAGGATGTAGTGCATCCGGGATGTGTAAGAGATGTGAATAGCTGGATGATCCAGAATCTCTTGACCAGTAGAGGATTTCATTGTTTCAACTATGGCATAGTACAGGATAACAAGAAGGAACTTCGTGAAAAACTTCATGAAGCATATGAGGAAAATGACGCTGTTATTCTAACCGGCGGGTCATCTGTAAGTGTCCGTGATTTCTGCTCCGAACTGTTTGAAGAGTTTTCATCTCCGGGGCTTATGGTCCGTGGTATTAGCATCAAACCAGGAAAACCCACATTGATCGCCGGTTCACTGGAGGACCACAAGGTACTTTTCGGATTACCCGGACACCCCCTTTCATGTATGGTTGTTGCACTTAACCTGGTATTACCTCTGTTAGTGAAGTCCATTGCTATTGATCTACCTGCTCCGGCCACATTCTCTTTTCCATGCACAGGGGATATTTTCGGAAGGACGGGAGTGGAGGAATATATTCCCTGCAGGATAGTGGGGAATGGAGTTTTTCCCATGATGGCCAAATCAGGTTATATTTCAGCCCTGAATGATACCGATGGGTTTATCAGATTGACGGAAAACCAGGAAACTATGAGAAAAGGTGATATGGTGGAGGTTATTCCATGGTGAAGAGATCCAAAGAACACATAGATCTAAAAGAGGTCTGGACCATATTAAGGGAAAGGATCTCAAGGCTCCCGGACAGGGCGATTTCCATGGTTTCGATCGATCCAGAACTATCAGGGAAAATACTTGCAGAAGATGTTGTATCCATGAGGAACATTCCCCACTTTAACGCTTCAGCTGTGGATGGTTATGCTGTTAAGGCTTACCGAACTTCAGGTGCTGCTCCTGCAACTCCCTGTATTCTAAGTGAAGATTCTTTCCAGTGGGTCAATACAGGGGCACAGGTGGAGGATATTTTCGATTGTGTGCTTATGGTAGAGGATTCTTCCCTTTCGGATTCGGGTGAACTTCTTGTATACCAGACCTTGTCTCCCGGTGATAATGTCAGACCTGTAGGAGAGGATGTTTTTAAAGGGCAGATCATCGGCAGAAAGGGTGACAGGATCAATCCCGCAATGACAGCTTTATTACCAGCTGCTGGAGTGAAAACTCTCAATGTGCGTAAGGATCTGAGAGCGATATTCCTTCCTACGGGTGACGAAATAATCCCTGTGGAAAAATGGCTTGAAGATGACAAACCTCTCCAGGGAAGGGTTATGGAAAGTAATTCTCTTATGCTCAAGGCTTTTTTCGCTAAATGGGGACTCTCTCTTGAAACAGGTCCGATCCTGCCAGATGATCCCGAGGTGATCAGAAAACAGCTCCTGGAAGCAGTTTCCTCCAATGATGTTGTCCTTATTGGAGCTGGTTCTGCAAAAGGGAAAAAGGACCATATTTCCAAGATCATTGAGGAAGAAGGAGAGCTTCTTTTCCACTGGATCCTGATGAAGCCGGGAAGACCTGCAATGGCCGGGTTTGTGAGAGATATTCCGATAGTGGACTTGCCGGGTTTCCCCATGTCGACAGCCGTTGTTTGCTGGAGTGTAGTGTTCCCTTTGATCAGTTTGCTTCTGAGTGGTGATTTTTCTGAAGATTCCATCATCCCCCAGGCTCTGGGGGCTCTTTCGACTACCCATAATGCTTCTTTGTTAGTCCCTCATTCGTCCCCATCAGGTATTCTAGAGTGGGTTAGGGTCAGAACGGTAAAGATAAACGAGGAGACAAGGGTATTCCCTCTTGCGGGCGGATCCAGCACAATGTGGGCTATGGCTGAATCTGATGGTTTGACATTGCTTGATCCCAAGACCGTTGAATGTCCCAAAGGCTCCTTATGGAAGGTCTGGCTTACCAGGGAGATAGAGTGGGAAAGGCGCATCTTGTACCAGGGTTCAAACGATCCTGCCTTTGACCGGATCATCAGTTATGTCAGGAAAAACGGAGGGGACCTTATAGCCAGATATGTGGGCAGCCTTGGAGGGCTGGCTTCTCTTCGGAGAAAGGAATGTCATCTGGCAGCAGTGCACCTGATAGAGCCTCAGACAGGGTTGTATAATACTTCCTATATAAACGAGCTCAAAGGCGACGCTTCCTGGTACCGGCAAGTGCTTTTCCATCGACAGCAAGGGATCATAATTGCTTCGCAAAATCCTAAGGAAATATCATCTGTTAGGGATTTCGTAAGGGAAGATGTCCAGATAATCAATCGTCAGAATGGAGCGGGTACGAGAGTCCTCCTGGATATGCTTATTAATGAAGAAGGGATCGACTCTTGCGATATCAGAGGTTATGACAATATTTCCCTGACCCATTTCGATGCTGCCAACCACATTGCAGCTGGTCTTGCCGATGCCGCGATAGGAATAAAAGCTGCTGCAGATGCATTGGAGCTTGATTTTATCCCCCTCGTGGAAGAACCTTTTGAGATCGTTATCCCTGAGGAGTATCTTGAACATTCCGGTATAAAGGCCTTTCTTCAGGCTTTAAACGAAAAAGACTGGAGAAAGCAGGTTATGGGGATGGGGGGTTACAGGTGGAAAGAATAACCGACCGATTTGGAAGGACCCTGAATTATGTCAGAATATCCGTTACAGATAGATGCAATTTCAGATGCAGATACTGCATGCCTCTGGAAGGAATTCCCTGGAATCCCCATGAAAAGATAATGAAATACGAAGATATCATTTTTCTTATTGAGGTCCTTGTCGAGATGGGAGTCAAAAAAGTCCGTTTTACTGGGGGGGAACCTCTGGTAAGGAAGGGATTTTCATCTTTCCTTGTTGATCTCAGGAATCATTTCCCAGAACTTATCCTGGCTTTAACGACAAATGGTTCATCCCTGTCAGCCCATAAAGAGAATTTACTGGCCTCGAATCTTGACAGCCTAAATATCAGCCTGGATACTCTGGATCAGGCCAAATTCTCCTATATTACCCGGACAGGAACGCTGGAAGATGTCCTTCAGGGAATTTCATTATTTTCAGATATGGAAAGACCTGAACTCAAGATAAATACAGTTCTGCTCAAGGGTTTCAATGACGAGGAAATTACCGAACTCATTAAATTCTGCCACTCAAATAGGGCCATTCTGAGGTTGATCGAATTTATGCCCTTGGATGAAGTCTGGAGTGAACAGAGTTTTATCT
>JAFGMB010000203.1 GCA_016927765.1 Synergistales bacterium | reverse complement strand
ATCACCAGGTTTCAAAGATTTGCTTATCATTAAATTCCTTATCTGCCCTACTACTTCTTCATAAAGCCGTTTTCCCAATACTTTTTTAAGCATTACTACCACCCCTTGAAAACAATACGTCTGCTTGTCTACTTGTCTGACTTCTGATAATAAATAATATTGAAATTTTTCTGAAAAGTCAATACGTTGTGATTGTGGGTACATGCACTAAGCTGGCCTTAAAATTCTGTGAGGAAAAACGTGAGGAAGGAATTATTCTTCCCAACCCCAGCTCTTCCTTCAAGCCCCGGAATTGAAGAGGTTGTCTGAAATACTCAGAAAAGACGAATGATCAATTTGGTGAAGATAACCATGCACAATAAAGCCACCGGGTAAGTGGCCCCGTATCCTGCACCACTCTCTTCGCTTCCTGTAGCTTCTATCGCGGCCCCCAAACCAGGAGTACTTGTCATGGCACCACAGATCGTTCCGGCCAAAAGGACCCAGTTAAGTTTCAAAAAATACCTTCCCACAAAAAAGGTCACAAGTTCTGAAAAAAGAGCGGCAAAAAAACCGATACAGATCAAAAGAAGACCATAATTTGCGAAAGTGGCAGCTACCTTGGGACCAGCCATGAGTCCAACCGTGGCAAGAAAATAGGCAAGTGAGATAGAACGGAAAGCCACTAATGTCCCTGTATCCATGCGCATCTGAAAAGGACCGACTTTTCCCAGAGAACCCAGTACAAGGGATACTATCAAAGCTCCACCGGTAGTCCCCAGAGAAAAATGACCTATCTTCGGAAGAAGAAAAGACACTTTTCCTAACATGATCCCCAGTACCATGCATAAGACAAAAGAAACGACTGCAAAGGGGACGGATCTTTCTCTCCTGTCTGATAATGTTTTGCTTTTGGCAAGGAATGAATGGAGTTCCTCTTTTTCTTTTTCAACATCAATATGGAAGATGGAAGCAGCTACCTGTACAAAAAGGACCACTGCAACTACCCCGAAAGGATAGGTCAAGGTATAGCCAATAGTGACCATGGCATTTGCATTGGTAGCTTCTAAAGCGGCACCAAGTCCGGGAGAACTTGTCAAGGCTCCGGTATAGGCTCCGGCAAGAAGTAAAGGATCGATAGATGAAGTTGAAAGGATCTTTACAAGAAGAAGAGTAACCAGGGCTCCAACTGATGTAGCCACTATTCCAAGAGCTATGAATTTAAAACCGAATCTCCTGACCACTTCAAGGGCATCTTCAGAAGCAAGAAGCCCAACTGCTACCACAAAAATGACCAGGTTCCAGGAAAAGTATGAATCGGGCACTCCGAAGCCCATCAATCCGAATAAAAGGCCAGTAAAGAGTGTTCCGGAAGTACCAAGGTTTATCCCCTTCACCTTTATCTTTCCTAATAACAATCCTGATATGACCGCTAAACTGGAGATAAAGATATCATTCTGCCCTAGGCTCAAGAAATAATCCAAGATATACCTCCAAAAGAGTTAGAGACATTTTCAGTCCAGGAAAAATTGATTTCTATTTCTCAAGTGTTTCAGTCTGTTTGAAAGAGTAAAAAGTCAGTGGCTGTAATAATTAGCAGCCACTGACCTGTATTGTTATTCTATTGATGGTCTCTAAGGAAGTTTAATGAACTCTTTCTCTGTAAGACAAGCTGTCATGTTCTGGGCATACTGGATCTTTTCAGTTGCCACTTTAAGAAGCTCCTCTCTGGACATCACTTTTCTGGCTACACCCTGCTCAATGGCTTTCATCCCCACGGCGGTGGCCACTTCGGGATATACCCAGGCTTCATCCATGGTGGGAATGAGATACTCTTCAGAAAGCCCCTTCTTCTCTGCACAATCCGACAGGGTCTGGGCTGCTGCTATGCACATCTCATCAGTAATGGTAGTGGCCTGAACATCCAGGGTACCACGGAAGATTCCGGGAAAACCAAGAGAATTGTTCACCTGGTTCGGGAAATCAGATCTCCCAGTAGCTACTATCCTTGCTCCCGCCTCCTTGGCATCCCATGGCCAGATCTCCGGTATCGGGTTCGCACAGGCAAAGAGGATAGCATCTTTTGCCATACTTGAGACCCATTCTTTTTTGACAACGTCAGGACCCGGCTTTGTGTAGCAGTAAACCACATCTGCATCTTTAAAAAGAACCTCAGGGCCTCCCTCAATGGAATCAGGATTGGTAGTCTGGGCAAAATGCCACTTCACAGGAAATTCTTCCTTTAATTCTGTTCTTCCCTTGTGAAGAGTTCCTTTGCTGTCTGCCATTATCACGTTTTCGGGCCTGACCCCTGCACTGATAAGGATCCTTGCGGTGGCTATACTGGCTGCCCCTGCCCCGAAAAAGCGTACCTTTACTTCATCGATCTTCTTTCCCACGATCTTCAATCCGCTGTAAAGCCCGGCAAGGTTCACTGCTGCCGTTCCCTGTTGATCATCATGCCATACGGGGATCTTGCAATCCTTGCGGAGTTCATCCAGGACATAGAAACATTTGGGCTGGGAAATATCCTCAAGGTTGATGCCTCCGAAACTGGGCGCAAGAAGCCTTACCGTCTCTATGATCTTGTCAGGGTCCTTTGTGTCCAGGCATATGGCCACAGCATCCACTCCTCCAAGATACTTGAAGAGAAGGGCCTTTCCTTCCATTACAGGCATACCCGCCTCAGGGCCAATATCCCCCAGGCCAAGGACTCGGGTCCCATCACTTACAACAGCCACCATGTTAGCCCTGTTAGTATATTCATAGGAAAGCTCGATATCTTCCTTGATGGCCTTGCAGGGTGCTGCAACTCCCGGGGTATACCATATGGCAAAATCATTGACATCCCTGACGCAACATTTTGGGACTGTCTGCATTTTGCCTTTGTAGAAAGGATGTAGTTTCATGGCATCTTCAGCTGGTTTTTTTGCTTTTGCGAGGAGTTCTTCTTTACTAGGCATTTACTTCTGCCTCCTTTTATTTTAAAGAGTTTTAAGATTATTTCACTTTTACTGTCTTTGGCGCACACATGGACTTAAGGTCCATATACTTATCGAATTCTTCCTCTGTCAGATATCCAAGGGCCATGGCAGCAGCCTTCAGGGTGGAACCATCCTTATGGGCTTTCTTGGCGATCTCCGCAGATTTATCGTAGCCGATGTAAGGATTGAGAGCCGTAACGTTCATAAGAGAGTTGGTCACAAAATGAGTGATCTTCTCTTCATCTGCCTCAAGTCCCGATGCACAATTGTTATTGAAAGATACCATACAATCGGCAAGCAGATTGGCGGACTGAAGGAAATTGAAGATCAGGACAGGCATATAGACATTGAGCTCAAAATTGCCCTGGCTGGCTGCAAAACCTACTGTGACATCATTGCCCAACACCTGTGCAACTACCATGGAAACTGCCTCGCACTGGGTGGGGTTGATCTTTCCGGGCATAATGGAACTACCGGGTTCATTTGCCGGGATAATGATCTCCCCGATACTGCATCTTGGCCCGGCAGCAAGCCACCTGATATCGTTGACTATCTTGAGAAGATCGGCAGCCAAAGCTTTGAGAGCACCATGAGCAAAGACAAGCTCGTCCTTACTGGTAAGGGAATGGAATTTATTGGGCGCGGTTTTGAAATCCTTTCCTGTGAGTGAGCTGATCTGTTTAGCCACCTCTACATCAAAACCCTCTGCCGCATTGAGACCGGTACCTACGGCAGTACCACCCAAACCAAGGTCTTTAAGATAGGACATGCTGGAGAGGATCATTTCCTCGTCCCTTTCAAGCATGCGCACCCAGCCACTGATCTCCTGGCCCAGGGTCAGAGGTGTGGCATCCTGAAGATGGGTCCTTCCTGTCTTGACCAGATCCATGTACTGGGCAGATTTTTTTGCAAGGGTTTTCTTCAGTTCTACGAGAGAGGGAAGAAGTTTCTCCTCCAGAGAGAGTACTGCTGCGATATGCATGGCGGTGGGGAAAGTATCATTGGAGCTCTGGGATTTATTTACATGGTTATTGGGATGAACTTTGTTTTCCGGGTCATTGAGGATCTGGTTCGCCCTGTTGGCAAATACTTCGTTCACGTTCATATTTGACTGGGTACCGCTTCCGGTCTGCCATACTGCCAGGCCGAAATTCCCGTCAAGTTTGCCCTCGAGGGTTTCATCCGCTGCCTGAACGATGGCCTTGGCCCTTATGTCATCAAGTACGCCAAGCTTGTTGTTGGCTATAGCAGCAGCCTTTTTGAGTATGGCAAAGGCCTGGATAACTTCAACGGGCATCTTTTCAATGCCGATCCTGAAATTATCGATACTCCTCTGGGACTGGGCGCCATATAACTTATCAGCAGGTACCCTGACTTCTCCAAGTGAATCTTTTTCGATCCGGTATTCCATAATTCTTTGAGCCTCCTTAAAAATTGATTGTTTTCAGAAGAGAATGATCAATTAACCGTAAAGTTCCTTGTTCCTTTTTTCAGCTTTCTCTTTGAGCTCCTGATAGACACTTAAACCGTGAGAATCCATGCCTACGACAAGTGGCCCAAATTTAGTAGCATTCAAAACCCAGAGGGCTTCCGGAACTCCAAGGTCCAACCAGAATACGTTTTCAATATCTGCAATACCGTCAGCAAGGACCACTGCACAACCAGGAGCCGCCTGGAGGTAAACCTGCCCTGTTTCCTTGAACTGTTTCAGACTGCCTTCGGCAAGACCTCCCTTTCCTATGATCGCCCTTACTCCAAGGTCAGCCATCATCTTGTAATATGGTTCCATCCTGATACTTGTGGTCGGCCCAATTACTACAAGATCATATGTCCCGTCATCCTTCTTTTTGACCACTGGCCCTGCGTGAAATACTGCTGATCCTTCGAAATTCACCGGAAGTTCTTTTCCTTCCTCCAGATTCTGCTTTATGGTGAAGTGTCCCATATCCCTGGAAGTGAATATAGGCCCCTTGAGATAGACTACATCGCCCACATGGAGATCCCTGATCTCTTCTTCCTTCAATGGAATACTTAACAGTTTTTCGGCCATTTTGTTCACCTCCTAAAGGATTATTTCTTTCTTTCCATCCGGATAGAGTCTTACGCCAGTCCTTCTGGCAGCCCAGCAATGGAATGAGATTGCGGCGGGTGCTATGGCGGTATGGGTTGAGACAGCGTTGATCTTTACAGCAAGAAGGGTTGTATCTCCTCCTGTCCCTGCTGCACCTATGCCCAGGCTATTGATATTTTCGAGGAGTTCTTTTTCAAGATCTGCATACATTGGATCGGGGTTAACATCATCCCATCGGCGGGTACTTATAGCTTTTCTCGCCAACTTGCAGGCCACATCCATCTGACCTCCCAGACCGATACCTATTCCACCGGGAGGGCATGGTTTCCCGCCTCCCTTGATCACTGTGTCGAGAACCCATCTTTTTAGACCGGAAAAATCATTTCCCTTTTCCAGTTGCGCCACAGTAAAGATCTTCATGGCATTAGCCAGTTCAGCTCCACATCCTTTAAAACTGAGGAGCATTTCCAGATATTCCTGTCCAGGAACATAGTCAAACTCAAAATTAGGTACTCCGATCCCCGAGTTATCTCCCGGATTCTTCCTGGTCAGTGTGTGTACCATACTTGGACGTAGAAGACTGTTCTTTGTACCCTCAATAAGAGCCTCTGCCCATATTTGCTTGAGATCTTCCCCGGGGACAGAATTGTCTCCGAAACTTACATAAACAGTAGGAAAACCCGGGGACTGACAGACAGGCTTCACCTTTTCTCCTGCCATCTTCGCATCATCCAGCATGGCCTTCATCATGCTTTTGGCAGTGGGGTTACTTTCCTGATCCAAGGCTTTGTTCATCAGATCTTCCACGTCTGGTGAGATACTGGTGGTAGAGCGATAGATCATGTCATAAACATGACCGTACAGGTCCTTGTACTTAGACAACATAAACCCTCCCTTATATTGATTTAAGACACCTAAGGCTTGATGCCTTTTTCACCTTCAAGAACTTTATGCAGATTATCTTTCACCTGTTTAAGGTGGCACTGCATGGCATATTCAGCTTCCAGGGGATCCTTTTTAATAATTGCTTTCAGTATCCTTTCGTGCTCCAATAGAGAATTCCTGGGACGGGTAGGAATATTGAAAGTCAGATGGGTGCTTCGTTCTATGAGACTGATCACCATTTTCGTAAGTGAAGAGAGCAGAGTATTGCCAATGGAATTCATGATCTCATGGTGAAATGCAATTGAATCCTCTACGCTGTAACTGCCTTCTTCTACTTTTTGCCTGGCCCTGTTGAATCTTTCCTTGATACGGTTTATCTGTTCAGATGTCGCCTCAAGGGCCGCCATTTTAGCAACAGCCGGCTCAAGTATTTCTCTCGCCTGCATCAGATATTCAAATTCTGTGCCCTGATCATTTACAAGTTTCGCAAGAGCTTCCTGTAGAAACTGTGTATTGGGAAGGGTTACAGTACTACCCTTTCCCTGCCTTGTCTGGATGAGCCCACCCAACTCGAGGATCCTCAAGGCTTCCCTCACGGTGGTCCTGCTCACTTCAAGATCTCTTGCGAGATCTGTTTCCGGGGGAAGAAGATCCCCTGGATTCAGGCCTGTTTTATTGATAATTGCCTTGATCTCCTCGGCTACTTTCTCTGATAACCTGCGATTCCTTATTCTTGGCATTTAACCACCTACTATATCTTTATATGTCCACTTGTCTACTAAGTGGACATATAAAGAATATAGAAAAAACTATTTTTGTCAATCAGCTAAAACATCGACCCCTTCCATCACAGCACTATCCCAAAATTTTTCCCGGACAGGCTTTCTGTACGAATATCCCGCTTCTCCTTTTACTGCTACATAAGAAGGTTCGGGAGGAACATGGCGATCTGAGGAACAAAGGTCAGGATCAACAGTCCAATGATAAGCATGGCGATTATAGGCAAGACATGTTTGATGAGCTTGCTCATTGAAACTTCACATATCCGGGAAGCTACATATAACGTAAGAGCCACCGGTGGTGTGACCAATCCTATGGCGAGGTTTGTTACCATTAAAGCTCCAAAATATACCGGATCGATATTATAAGCCTGGGCAGCCGGCAAAAGCAGGGGGGCAAAAAGTATTATTGCAGGTGATGGATCCATGAGCATTCCTGCTACAAGAACAACTGCATCAGCTATCAGAAGAAAAGTGATGGGGCTCGAAACATTCTCCAGGATCATCCTTGTAAGGTTCTGTGGGATCTGTTCCCTTACGAGGATCCATCCAAACAGGACCACACCGCCTACAACGAACATGATCGACGCGGA
Organism: Synergistales bacterium; assembly: GCA_016927765.1. Lineage (GTDB taxonomy): Bacteria > Synergistota > Synergistia > Synergistales > JAFGMB01 > JAFGMB01. The sequence goes on along the minus strand of JAFGMB010000203.1, from coordinate 2,648 downwards.
GGAAACGGCACTCTTGAGGAAAATTGTCGGAAGGTCCCTGAATTTCAGTGTACGGTAAATGAACAGCCCCACTATCATGCTGTACACGGCAGCCACTGCTGCAGCTTCAGTAGGGGTAAATATACCGCTGTAGATGCCACCCACGATTATCACCGGTGTTAACAGGGCCCAGAAAGCTTTCCTTGAAGACAGAAAAACATTCTTCAACTCAAAGGAAGATACTCCTCCATAGTTATTCTTTGATGAAACCCAGTATCCATAGGCCATTATCATCAGACCAAATAAGACTCCCGGGCCTATTCCGGAAAGAAGAAGAGCCCCAATTGAAGTATCGGTAGCAGCTCCGTACACGACCATGGGTATACTTGGAGGAATGAGGATCCCCAATGGACCGGCTGAAGCGATGATGGCAGCGATGAAACTCTTGTTATAACCTGATCGCTCAGACTCAGGCGCTACCACCGAACCTATAGCCGAAGCAGTGGCCGCTCCCGAACCCGAGACAGCCCCAAAGAACATGCATGCCAGGGTAGTTACACTGGAAAGACCTCCCTTGAAATGGCCAACCATACTATTAGCCATGTCTATCAGGAGCTTTGAGGCCTTTCCTGAACATAGAAGGTCTCCCGACAATATGAACAATGGAATGGCAAGCATGGTGAAAGAATTCATTCCTGAAAAAAATCGTGGAGCCGTGATGGAGATCATAAAAATATCGCCAGTTATGAAGAGATAGAAAACAGAAGAGAGGCACATACTCATGGCAATGGGGATATTCAGCAGCAACATAACAAAGAAGGCTATCGCAAAAAGAGTTATAGCCATTACCTATCACCTCTCAATGACACTACCTGCTGAAAGATTTGTACCATACTTACCAGGATCAGCAGTATTCCTGTAATTGGCACTGCAGAATAGATTATCGCCAGAGGAAATGGACCGAACTCGCAATCAACGCCAAAATTTCCGATCATATACTGAAAACCTGTAACAGTAAGAATTATGGAGAACACTATGACCAGCAAACCCCCGATAAAATTTATGACCTTCTTTTTATTCTCTGATTTCATTGTTTCAACCAGAATATCTACAGATAAGTGACTGCCCATCTTAAGCGCTTTGACTGACCCGTAAAGGGAAACCCAGACAAAATTGTACCTGGCCATCTCTTCGGTCCACGCTGCCGGAATATGAAGGATAAACCGGTTCAGTACCTGGAAGAAGACCATAATAACGAGAGAGGACATAAGTACTATGATAAGGAAATCCACTACTTTCATGAGTTTATTCTCAATTACCTGGATAAAAATATCCAAAAAAACACCTCCATACTCAAGAGGTACGGTTACAGGGGTACCCCTGTAACCGTACCTGGGAAACACCTAAGACATCATTATTTCTTGGATAGAGCCTGGATCTTATCGATCGTTCCCTTCCATTCAGGATGCTTGTCATACATGGGCATCATAGCGGCTTTCCAAAGATTTATGTCCGGATAATAGTATTCCATTCCATTTTCCTTCAGGAACTTGGTATCTGCCACATCCGCCTCTTCTGCATTCTTACGCTGCCAGACTGCTGCTTCATGGGCAGCTTCAAGAAGAATTTTCTGATCTTCTTCTGATAAGGCGTTGAATTTCTTCGCGCTCATCAGGATCGGCTCAAGAAGGAAAGAAATGTTATTAACGCAGGTATACTTGGCTACCTCATAATGCTTGCTCTTACGAACATTGATGGGACCCTGGATCTCTGCATCAACAGCACCAAGCTGGAGTGCGGAATAAACTTCACCGAATGCCATGGGTGTTACCACCGCTCCAAGCATTTCGCCGGTTTCGACATATACAGCAGAAGGCTGCACACGAAGTTTGACTCCCTTCATGTCTTCCGGGGTCTTGATGGGTATCCTGGAAACGATGTTGTAAAGACCATTGTTGAAGACCGTAATGACCTTTATTCCTTTTTCCTCCAGGGGCTTAAGAATTGCCTGTCCGATCTCTCCATCGATTACATCCCATGTGTGCTCCCAACTGTCAAAAATAAAGGGGAGGCAGATCACACCAACGTTGGGATCATAGCCTTCAAGAATACCTTGCCAGACCAGGCATCCATCGAGCTGGTTAGCTGCAACCATTTCAGCAAGTTCTTTCTGTTTGCCTAATTGTCCGCTGGGATAGACAACTACATCAATACGTCCATTAGTCTTTTCTTTGAGGATCTCGCCGAATTTCAAAGTTCCCAGATGATATGGGTGGTTCTCAGGCATTTCATGGGCTATGCGGAGTTTTATCGTCCCTGCTTCAGAAGAATTGGAAAAACATGTAAGCGAAAATGCCGATACAAGGATCAGGATTCCCAGGACCATAAAAACATGTTTTCTGCTTTTCATAAAATTAACCCCCTTGAAAATTTAATATATCTGATCATTGATCCAACAACCACTTTCCGACTACTCTGGATCTGATCATGAACCAACTCCTTTCAATTCGTCATTTCTGAAAAAAGCGTTGCGAATTAAGAAAAATGCTTTAAATGCTTTAGTGGAAGATCGATCTTTTTGGAAGGATTGAGTCTCTATAATGCTGTAAATTTCACTGAGCTAAAGTGTGATGGGATGAAAGGATAGAAAAAAGCCATCGGTTTTCGGT
>JAFGMB010000202.1 GCA_016927765.1 Synergistales bacterium | reverse complement strand
CTATTCCTACAAGGAAAATTACCGCAAGCTCCTGGTATCACCCAACTCCACCCGCAACGAGATCCTTAAGAGGATAGTCCGTGAAAAGGAACTTCATAAAGTCCAGGGGAACGGCTACCTGGCCTTCAAGATGAACCAGCTTGTAGATATGGACTGTATCAAGTCCCTGTATGAAGCCTCCATGGCAGGAGTGAAGATCAGGCTTCAGGTTCGGGGGATCTGTTGCATCATTCCTGGAATACCGGGGATCAGCGATAACATCGAGGTGACCTCCATCGTTGGTCGTTTCCTGGAACATTCGAGGATCTTTTACTTCCGTAACGGTGGGAATGACGAGATGTTCATCGGAAGCGCCGACCTCATGCCACGGAACCTGGACCGCAGGATCGAGGTCCTGACCCCAGTGGAGGACCCAAGGCTCAGAAGAGCAATATACGAGGACATCCTTCTCTTACACCTCAATGATAATGTCAAGTCCAGGCGTCTGAAGAACACCGGAGAATACGAGAGGGTGCTTCCGGAGGGACCCCTTCTAATAGATTCCCAGAAACTGATGATGGAGCGCGAAGGAGGTTGGAACTACTCACCAGAGGAGGTTACTTCAGATGACCCAGGGCACTGACACGAGTTTTTGTGCCTTTGGCGCAAAAACCCTGATCAAATACCTCACAAAGATTACAAAAGATCTTGAAAATGTGAGGGATAATTCCCCTGAGGACCCTGAATACGTCCACCAGATGAGAATAGCCTCAAGGCGCCTGAGGAGCGCCCTGCCCCTTTTCAGGGACTGTTTCACCCATAATGCTCTTCAGCGCTGGAGCAGAGAGATCAAAAGGATAACCCGCTTCCTTGGAAAGGCCAGGGATACGGACGTACAACTTTTATTCCTCGAAGAAAAGATGAAGGAATTGCCTGACCCGGCCTTTCTCTGGGGTATTCAAAGGCTTCACCTCAGGCTGAGCCAGAAGAGACAGACTCTTCAGGCAGAGATCGTAAGGGGATTGGATCATTTCAATAAAAGTGATCTCGCTGTGGACATGCTCGATACATTGAGACCGCTTTTGGGAAAGGCTGCGCTGGAAAAGACCCCGGAAAGGTCTCCCTCGATATACCGTGTGGCATCAGAAATAGGCAGAACCTGTATGGCTGATGTGATAAGCTATGATTCTCTTATCCGCGACCCCCGTAACATAACAGAACTCCACGAACTCAGGAAATCAAACAAAAGGCTTAGATACACCCTGGAGTTCTTCGCGGGCTTCTTCGACAACAAGCTTGAACCCTTCATCGAGCAAGTCAGGGAGATACACTCCCTTCTCGGCGAGATCCATGATTGTGACGTTTGGAAGGATCTCCTCCCCCTCTTCCTTGAAGAGGAAGCTGAACGGGCCCTGGAATATTGTGGAAATACCAGGCCCATGACAAAGATCCGGAGAGGAATAGATTTTCTTCTCGAAGAAAGAACTGCTCTGAGGGATAAGCTTTACGGGGATTTCATTGTCATATGGGACCAGAATCATGAAACCGCTTTTTGGGATGACCTGGAAAAGACCCTCCTACAGGGCATGAAAAATGGGATCCCTGAAGATCCTTCAGGTCCATAAGTGAGAGAAGGAGCGTTCAAGCCCATGAAGATAGCTGTTTTGGGAGACGTCCACGCAAACCTTCCAGCCCTCGAAGCGGTGCTGGAAGACGTATTTTCCAGGGAAGTCGAGATGATTTTCAATACCGGGGATTACACAGGCTATGGACCCTTCCCCGATGAAACGGTGAGAACCCTTCGGTCTCTCGAGATCGTTTCGGTTATAGGGAATTACGACAGGAAAGTCCTCAAGGCGGACAGGAAGCTGGAGGAATGGAAACAGAAAAAAAGAAAAGAGAAGTGGAATGCTTTCAAATGGGCCCTGGACCATCTATCAGATGAAAGCAGGAAATATCTTTGTTCCCTTCCAAGAGAACAGCGATTCAAGGTGAAGGGGAAAGATTTCCTGATCAGCCACATCTGTCCTGAAAGCCCTTCGGAATACCTGGATGCCCGCACTTCACCGGAAACCTTCAGGAATATTGCAGAGAAACTCCATGCCCATGTGATCATCATGGGCCATTCCCACTCCGCCTTTTCATACAGGTCGGGAAATACCTGGTTCATCAACCCGGGCAGTGTCGGCCGTCCCGTCGACGGGGATCCAAGGGCTTCCTACGCGATCCTTGATATTCGTCCCGACCTGTTGGAAATCCAGCTTTACAGGGTGGAATACGACGTGAAGTCGACCCTGAAAGGACTTGAAGAGAAAGGCCTCCCGGATTCCTTTGCCCAGATGTTCATCCAGGGTCTTGATCTTGAAGCTGTGGATCCTCAAGAGGAGGAACGGTCCAGTACAGACCCACACGAAAATGAAGACCCGGAAATATATGAAAAGGTACACCCCCTGGTCACTAAGGCCAGGGAATTCACTGCTGAAACAGCCCCGATCCATGCACCTCACTGCAGGCAGGTGGCCAGGTTAAGCCTTTCCATATATGACCAGCTCCTCCCTCTTCATGGAATGGGAAGGGAGGAGCGGCTGGTCCTTGAGCTGGGGGCCAATCTTCATGATATAGGATGGATAGAGGGGCAGAAGGGGCACAACAAGACCTCCATGAAGATGATCCGCTCCCGGGAAGATCTTATCCCTGACAGGAGAATGAGAAACCTGGTGGCCAACCTGGCCAGGTATCACAGGAAAGCCGATCCCCATATCAAACATGCCCATTTCAGCGAACTGGAGCCAGGCGACAGGAACATGGTGAAAGCCCTCTCATCTATACTCAGGATAGCTGACGGGCTGGACTGGGACCATCTCGACAACGTGAGGGACCTCTTCTGTGAAACTGATGGAACATGGGTCCGCCTCATATGCAGAGCCCACAACCCTTCGGAGGCAGAGAAGGTCAGGGCTCGGGAAAAGGGAAGGCTTTTCGAGGAGACCTTCAAAAGAAAGCTGGAGATCCAATGGCACCTAATCTGAATCTATACTCAGCCCGTGTTGTAGGTCTCATCGATGTGGGGACCAACTCGGCAAGACTTATGGTGGTCCGCCTGAACCCCAACATGTCGTACACCATCATTAACCAGCACAAGGTAATGGTCAGGCTTGGGGAAGGAGAATTCCTCAAAGGCCGGCTCCAGCCAGAAGCGATCGACAGGACGGTGCTGGTCCTGAAGCGTTTCGTGGAAATGGCAAGGAATCTTGGTGCGGAAGATTTCTGGGCCGTAGCCACCTCGGCAACAAGGGATGCCGAAAACAGGCAGGTGTTCCTGGAACGGGTAAGGGAAGAAGCAGGCCTGGATCTTAAGGTCATTTCAGGCCTTGAGGAAGCGAGGCTCATCTACCTTGGGGTATCCAGCGGTTTCCACCTGGGGGACAAAACAGCCCTTTTCATCGACATAGGGGGTGGAAGCACAGAGACCATCCTGGGCAACCAGTTCGAATTCTTCTCCCTGGACTCCATGAAACTTGGAGCCATACGACTGAAGAACATGTTCCTCGGAGAAGACACAGGGGAAGTCTCAGCCGAGAGATACTCCATCCTCAGACAACATGTACGGAACTCCGCGCTCAGGACTATCCAGAGGGTGAAAAAAGAGGAGATCCATCTAACCTTCGGAAGCTCGGGGACCATTGAGAACCTCTACGATATTGCACAGAAGAATTTCCCTGGAAAGAAAAAAGATCCCCAGCCCGATACAGAGGCAATGACAATAAAAGAAGTGGAGCATACTATCCAGATGATGTGCTCTATGAGCCTGAGTGAAAGGACCAGGATCCCCGGAATGAATCCGGAGAGGGCAGACATAATCATTCCCGGGGCGGCAATCCTTCATACCCTAATGGAAGAAATAGGTATCGGGGAGATACATGTGAGCAGAAGAAGCCTCAGGAACGGTCTTCTCCAGGATTACCTCCTGAGAGGAAAATTCGGCTACCTTGAAAAGGAAGCACAGCTTTCTGTGAGAGAACAGAGTGTTCTCCAGCTTGGTCGAAGCTGCGGGTTCAATGAAACCCATGCCAGGCACATCTCGGAGCTTGCACTGGATATCTTTGACAGTGCAGGTGAATGTGGAATGCATCTCCTGAGTGGCACCATGAGGGAACTACTGAAATACGCAGCCCTTCTTCACGATGTGGGAATGTTCCTTTCTTTCAGCAATCATCATGCCCATACCTATTACATCATAAGGAATGCCGAACTCCTGGGATTCAATAACAGCGAGATCGCCCTGATGGCAAGTACAGCTTTCTACCACAGCAAGAAATATCCCAGGAAAAAACATCCCGAGTTCGCAAGCCTGGACAGTGATTCACAGAAAGCGGTCAGGGTCCTGAGCATGTTCCTGAGCATTGCAGAAAGCCTTGACAGGACCCACCACCAGCTTGTCAAGGGGGCATACTTCACCATGGATCAGGGCATACCTCTTCTGGTCATCAAGGCCGTGGAAGGTTCAGAAATAGAACTCTGGGCACTGGAAGCTCACCAGAAACACTTCAATAAGATCTTCGGGAAAAATTTCAACACCAGGGTGGAGTTCGTATGCGAACAGAAAAACCTGGACCTGGAAGCAGGATAGTCCAATTGGGATTGGCGATTTTGGATTTTGGATTATTAGACCCTAACTACTCGAAACTCAATCGGCAATCGAAAAACTACGATCCAGAATCGATTAACCGACGGATCAAGACCTCACCAGGTATAAACTCAAAAACCATAAAAACAAATAGGAGAACCTGACCTTTTAAGATTCTATTCTGAAAAGATATAAAAAGCCGGGCGAAAGGGCCCGGCTTGATCTTTAACAAATTTCAATACGTTGATCAGAGGTACAATGCTGCTGTCTACTTCCTGAGCAGGACCAGCAGGGGAAGGATAAGCAGACCCAGGGACGGAGTGAATGCTCCCACGTTGCAGCTGCCCCCACCGGAACCAGTTGTCTCATCGGAAGGGATAAATGTAGCGTAATTGACGCCAGTTCCCGTAAAAAAAGCTACATGGGAAAGATCGTTTTCATCCATGGCAAGGGAAGTATACATGGCAAAATCTCGAGTGTATCCTTTTGCCATTATTCCAGTGTGCCACCTATTACCGTCAAACCAGGCATATTTCAAATCTATCTTCTCGTCTTCTTCTTCAAATTCATCTGCAAGTAACTCCATTGAACCTGTACCGTAAGTAATATGGGGATTATCAAAAGGATCAATGACAAGAGATATCTGCCTGATACCGTAAAAATACTCGATATCGTCAACTTTTTCCAGGCTCCACTGGCCATTTAAAAGTACACCGTGTATCAGTTCTCCTGGATATCTTGATATTCCTGCATCCGTAAAAGATTCTTCATCAAGTGGTTGAACCCTCTTTACGAATGCTATATGTGATATTCCAACGCTGTCAACAGCATGAGAAAGACCATAATAATAATCATTAGAGGCAACATGCGAGATATCCCAGCTTCCTTCAACCTTCTTGCCGTACCTGATCTCTTTTGCGTAATTGTCATAATACAGAATAGAAACATTACCCTCGGAGTCGATAACAATTTTTGGGCTGTATATCTCTCCGTCGTCCACCTTCTCTACAGACCAGCCAGATTGCATCTTTTCAGCATAGAGAACATCTCTCGCAGTTGACCCCGATGTGGTGGATTCATAATCATAAGCGGTAAAGGCTACGTGAGACATATCAGACATATCTGTAGTAAGGTCACATTCCTGAACCTCAAGATCCGGCGATATTGCTTCAAACTGCCAGGTATCATTCAGCAGAGTAGCATAGAGGAGTTCACTATTGAAAGGGAAAACAACAACGGGAAGATCATCCTGATCTAACGCGAGAGAAGGAGCTCTGAAAAAATAATTTTCGGGTGGCGTTTCATAGGGTACGATCTCTGATATCTTCCACTCACCTTCAGTTTTCGAAGCATACTTTATTGCACGACCGTCCTGACCTGTATAGACAAGGTGGGGATTACTCTGGCTGTCAAGGGCCATGTCCGGATACATTCCAACCTGTTTTCCCGCTTTGGGAACTGTCTGTACTTCCCATTCTGTTCCATTTTTAACGGCAACTTTAAGGTCATAGTTTTCGGAATCATAAAAACTGATGGCAGGATTACCGGAAGTGTCAAGAGCAAGAGAAGGGTAATTCTGGTATCCAACAGTAACAACGGATGAAATATCCCATCTTTCACCGTCGAAAACTGCATATCTCAAATACTGACCATCTGAATCATCTCCAAAAACCACATGAACATTGTCACTTTCATCTACAGCAATAGAGGTGTAATCAATAGCAAACCAATCTGGAAGAGTAATAAGATCCATATGAATATTCTCTTCCGGAGAGGAATATTTTAACAAGCCTGCATTGTTATTGTTATAAACAAAGTGAGGTCTGCCAAGACTGTCCAGGGCCATAGATTCTGTAAAACCGGCAGGATAATCAGCATAAGGATCTACCGTAGCCTGCTGCCAGCCCTCTTCGCTGTCAAGCCAGAAATAATCATAGTATACTCCCCCGGTTCTGTGAGCATATGATATATGGGGAATTCCTTCACTATCAAATGCAAGCGTACAGGTTGTTGATATGTAATCACCTGAACATACCGTATCCAGCACCCAGGAACCATTCTGAAGGACGGCATATTTTAAATCATATTCGGGATATGAATCAGTATCTTTAATATACGCAATTGCCGGGTCCCCATTACTATCGAAAGCAAGAGAAAGGTCTCTTCCCGTTTGAGATTCACCTTTATCAACAGAGGTTATTTCCCAATTTGTACCATTAAATGATGCATACAGGATATTGCCTTCAGGCCAGGCATATGTTCTGAATGCAATAGATGGTTGTCCATCAGGATTCAAAGCAAGGGAAGTCTGTTCAACAGAATCGTAAGTCTCGAAAATTTTCTCAACGACCCACTCTTCTCCGTCAAAGAAAGCGTATTTCAAAGACTGGTCGTATTCACCGAGAAAAGAAACATGAATATTTCCCTCGCCATCATAGGCTATGGAAGATCTTCTTCCCTGGTGGCTTCCCTCATCAACAGTTTGAATACTGATTTCAAAGGCAGAAGCTGAAAAGGTAAAACACAGGACCATTAACAGGGCAATGCTGAATCTTTTCATTATTCATCTCTCCTTATAAGGATGTAAGAAAGGAACGATCGAACTGGTATTATTGAATATCAGGCTGAATATGGATGTGCCCAGAAAACCCTCCTTCTGTAGGTGAAATAGAAACTTCAGACCCAAGATCCAGGGGTTGAACACCCCGGGAGAAAACAATAATTCAGGGATCATGCTCACCAGAGACCCTGTTTTGACAGATCTTCTGAAACCAGCTCATTTCTTTTCTCTAATACATATTTGTAAAGTTTACAAAAAATCGTGATCCTGCTCGTAAATATACACGAATTTTGTAATTCCTGTAGGGACCCTTGTATCAATTACCAGGGACCAGAGGCCCGATAATAGGGTGATGAGAACATGGGCAGGAAAGTGGATTTGACAAAGGATATGGTTTTCTCCTTGGCCTCCGCCTGAGGTCAAGCTGACCTGGTCTTCTGAGATTTTCCATGGAAAGAAAATTTCTCTGAGTTCTTTGCTCTCAGCGGTTAGCTTTGGGTTGAGGTTTTGACTTTCACATAGCCATCCCTCAGCAGTTTGCTTTTGGGATTGGGCTTTAGTCCAAAATTAAGTTGTTTTCTCCAGACCTTTCTCAATAGCTTCGCAGACGGTCTTAAGCACCTTTATCCTGGCATACTCCTTGGAATTGCCCTCCACCACTGTCCAGGGAGCATAGCTTGTGCTTGTACGAAAAAGCATTTCCCTGGCAGCATCCATGTAAAGGTCCCATTTTTCCCGGTTACGCCAGTCATCCTCAGTTAGCTTCCATTCCCTGGAGGGGTCTTCCTTTCTGCTCATGAACCGGTCATGCTGTTCTTCCCTGTCGATCTGGAGCCAGAACTTCACTATAACTGCACCGAAACTATCCAGGTGCTTTTCCAGCTCATTGATCTCCCGGAAAGCCCGCTTCCATTCCTCAGGCGAAGCAAACCCTTCTACTCTCTCGACAAGGACCCTTCCGTACCAGCTTCGGTCGAATATCTTGATCTGGCCTCGGGCAGGAAGTTCTTTCCAGAACCTCCAGAGATAATGATGCTGCAATTCCAGCTCCTTAGGGGCTCCAATCGGAACAACCTGGTAATTCCTGGGATAGAGGCATTGGGCCAGGCGTTTGATGGACCCACCCTTGCCGGCAGCATCTATACCTTCGAAAAGAGCCACTACCGGTAAGCCTTTCTGAAAAACTTCCAATTCCAGGGAATGGAGCCTGTCCTGGTATTTTTCCAGCTCGGCTTTATACCTGTCCTTGTCCAGCTCTCTTGCAAGATCAAGCTCATCAAGAACTGAAGTTACCATGGTTCCCCCCACTGGAAGATTGGCTGAGTTGGCTTTTCGGGATTCATCTCCTTTGGAAAGCCTTTCCTCCATGGCCTTCTGGACGGTTGAGAGGATCTTGCAGGTAGCAAATCTCAGGTCCGTGGCCTCAACGATCATCCAGGGAGCATATTCGCTGTCAGTTTCCTGGAGTATTTTTTCAAGGGTGTTCACATATTTACTGTGATCCCTGTTCTGACTCCAGTCGTATTCTGTGACCGCCCAGGCACTTGAGGGATCCTTTTCTCTCTTCTTGAGGCGTTTCTTCTGTTCCTTCCTGTCGATATGAATAAAAAACTTGAGAATCAGGGTCCCATCTGATGCAAGCTGTCTCTCAAAGGTATCGGCCATCTCAAGACCGTCTTTGAAGAACCGGTCATTCTGGCCTTTCCCCACCCCCCTGTCGAGTATCTCCCGATACCAGCATCTGCCAAACACACTTATCCTTCCCCTGGCAGGAGTCCGGGTGCCATAGTGATAGATCATGGGATAGCGATCTCTTTCTTCGGGTGATAGTTTTACATAATTATATGTGAACCCCCTTGGATCCCAGCATAGAAGCAGATTGTTGACCAGGCGCCCTTTCCCGGAACCACCAAGCCCCTCGAATATAAGCATCATGGGAATTCCCCGGTCACGAAAGACCCTTTGT
>JAFGMB010000201.1 GCA_016927765.1 Synergistales bacterium | reverse complement strand
GGAGGATTCGTTCTTGCCATGACCCTTGTGGCTACCTACACCAGCGCCAGCAGTTTTATCGGTGGTCCCGGTGTAGCCTATAAAATGGGCCTTGGCTGGGTTTTCCTTGCCATGATCCAGCTTCCCACTGCCTGGCTTACCCTGGGAGTGCTGGGTAAGAAATTCGCCATCGTGGCGAGAAGGATAAATGCCGTAACCGTCAACGATTTCCTCAGAGAGAGGTATCAGAGCAGGCTGGTGGTCATTCTCGGCTCCCTGAGCCTCATTGTTTTCTTCATCGCCGCCATGGTAGCCCAGTTCATAGGCGGTGCAAGACTTTTCGAGGGTGTCACCGGGCTTTCCTACAATACGGGACTTATCATCTTTGCCATTACGGTGATAATCTATACCACCATCGGCGGATTCCGTGCCGTGGCTCTTACCGATGCAGTGCAGGGAGTGGTCATGCTGATAGGGACCCTGGCCCTTCTCGTGGGTGTCATAAAGGTCGGGGGAGGGGTGGGGCCAATCGTAACGGTTCTCCGGGAGATGGACCCGGCCCTGATATCACCCTTCGGGCCGGATGGTTTCATTTCCAAGCCCTTTATACTCTCTTTCTGGGTGCTTGTATGTTTTGGAGTAATCGGCCTGCCTCATACCGCAGTAAGGTGCTTTGCCTACAGGGATTCAAGGTCCATGCACTCAGCCATGGTCCTGGGAACTCTAGTGGTAGGATCCCTTATGCTGGGAATGCATATCTGCGGGGCCTTCGGCCGGGCCATAATCCCTGATCTCACCGTGGGTGACAGGATCATGCCTACCCTGATGATCAGGGTCCTTCATCCCTTTGCAGCAGGTATATTCCTTGCCGGTCCCCTGGCTGCAATAATGTCCACCATCGATTCCCAGCTTATCCTGGCTTCCGCCACAGTGGTCAAGGATCTTTACATGAACTATATAAACCCCGGGGCAGGATCAGGAGATAAACGAGAAAGGCTGCTGCATAAACTCAGTTTCTGGACCACTGCCATCCTGGGGATCATAGTTTTCGGCGCTTCTCTCGATCCTCCTGACCTGATAGTATGGATAAACCTCTTTGCTTTTGGTGGTCTCCAGGCCTCTTTCCTGTGGCCCCTGGTGCTTGGGCTTTACTGGAAAAGGGCCAACGCCAGGGGAGCCCTTGCCTCAATGGTGGCCGGTCTAGCATCTTATTTCTACCTGGCTACCCATATGAAGAAATTCCTTGGAATGCACGTGATAGTGCCAACCCTGGCCGTGGGTTTTCTGTTCTTTATACTTTTCAGTATTTCCGGACCGAGGCCTTCTACAAGGGTCATTGATATGTTCTGGGGGGAATAGTGTTTTGCCTTTGAATCGCCTTATGGATGATGAACAACTGATGATGGAGGTGCTGAAACAGATATACGATGGTGTGTACATGGTGGACCTGGATAGAAAGATCCTTTTCTGGAATTCCGGGGCCGAGAGGATAACCGGGTACACCGCTGAAGAGGTTACAGGACGTAGATGTTCCGACAACATCCTCATTCATGTCAATGAAAAGGGGATTAACCTCTGTACCAATGGATGCCCCCTTCATAAAACCCTTGAAGATGGACTCAACAGGGAGATGGAAGTCTTCCTCCATCACAGGGAAGGCTTTAGGGTTCCCGTAATGATCCGGGTATCTCCCATAAAGGACCAGGAAGGGAATATTATAGGAGCAGTAGAGGTTTTCAGCGACAACAGCAGGCTCTATATCACCCGGAGAAAACTTCGGCAAGCGGAGAAGGAAGCCGATCTTGACCCCCTGACCGAGATATTCAACAGGCGATATACAGAAAAAGCGCTATCCCTCAAACTCGAGGAGATGGAACAGCTGGAACTCAAGCCCCTGGGCCTACTGTTCATTGACATCGATCATTTCAAGAGGGTCAACGACACTTACAGTCACGAGACGGGTGACAGGGTGTTGAAAATGGTAGCGGAAACCCTCAGGAATATCCTCCGGCGTGAGGATATTCTCTGTAGATGGGGTGGTGAGGAGTTCCTTGTGGCCATACCTTCCACATCAAGGGAAGAGCTGGAAGAAGTGGGGGAAAGGATAAGAGTGGTCGTGTCATCATGCAGTCTCCATGTGCCGTCAGGATCCCTATCTGTGACATTATCTATCGGGGGGGTCCTCGCAAAGAAAGGAGAAACCCTGATGACAGTGGTCAACAGGGCTGACCGGATGATGTACCTCAGCAAGAAAAGGGGAAGGAACCTTTTCACCCTGGAAGAATAAAAAAGAGGAGGGGTTTCCACCCCTCCTCTTTTTGTACTGTCCTGCCCTTACTGGGTATACTGGCGGAGCCTGGCAAGGTTCCGTGATACCCGGTCCCAGTAAACAGAAGCTGAACCTCCATAGTAACGTCCCAGGGCTTTCCTGGTGTTACCGTACGCCCGCAGGTATCTCGAAATAAGAAGACATCCTGCGGCTATCCCCTTTTCAGGGTCGTTCAGATCATGTTCATAATGGATCCCATTTGCCTGCAGAAGTCCGGCGTGGACCTTCCATGTAACCTGCATTACTCCCGCAGCACCGGCTTTGCTCCTTGCCTCAGGGTCAAAATGGCTTTCCGTGTTGGCTACAGCGATAGCCAGATCAAGGGGCACATCGTATTTTGAGGTGTAATGGATAAATGCCATGGATTCTTTCAGAGCGGTGAGATCGTCTATCTTTGAATTCTGTTTCTGGATGTACCTCTGGATCAGTTCTACCTGTTCGTGTGTTACAGCTGCCAGCCTGCATAGATCTTCCACGGCTCCAAGGGGCGTGGCGAGACTGGTTTTCCGTGAGAGTTCGTCTTTAAGAGGGGCCAGGGTAGACAGGAGATTCCTGGTAGATTCCTCGGGTACCACCAGGACCGTTCTTTCCACCCGGGGTTCTTCAGATGAGAGAAGAGGATCCGCTATTCCGCTGTGTACAACAAGAAAGCCGGTGATCGACAGGGCAAGGACGGTAAGAACAACTATTTTTACATAACGTTGCACATGGACCATCCTTTCTTTGGATTTTTTCCTGCAAAAATGAAAGATAGATGAATTATGGTTCTGTTACAAGTCTATGTATTATATATGAAGAAATGAAAAGCGCAAGGGTAAGCTGGTTCAATTG
>JAFGMB010000200.1 GCA_016927765.1 Synergistales bacterium | reverse complement strand
CTCGATAGGGAGATTCGCAAAAGGGAACAATATTTCCTGATCAACAGCATCAGGGGTTTTGTCAAATGGTTGGCATGACCCGTTGGAGGAGAGGTGTATGAGAAAGTATTGTGTCATATCGACAGGGGGCACCATCGCTTCAAGCAGAGGCACCATGGGCCTTGCTCCTGCCCTGAGAGGTAAGGACCTTATCGCTCGGGTGCCTGACCTGGCCCCTTTTCAGGATGATATAGAAGTGGTGGATCTCATGTCCAAGGACAGTTCGAATATGAATCCCCTGGATTGGGTTGCTATCGCACGCTACATCAAGGAGAAGGAAGATGAACATCTATCCTTTATTGTTCTTCACGGTACAGATACCATGGCTTATACTGCATCAGCCCTAGCCTTTCTGCTTTGTGACTCTCCCAGGCCCGTGATCCTCACCGGGTCAATGTTGCCTATGGAGGAATCCGGATCTGATGGCCCTGAAAATATTCTTCATTCCTTCCTTTTTGCCCAGTGCCTCATTCAGAGGGGACAGCCAGGTGTATCCCTCGCTTTTTCAGGAAAACTCATCCATGGACCCCGTTCGGAAAAACTGATCAGTAAGGAGAAAACCGCTTTCGATACCATTAATTACCCTCTCCTTGGAAAGATCATCAGTGGCAGAGCCGAGATCGTTCATAGGCCTGTTCTGTCTGGAAGAGCTGTCCTTAAGGCCGAAGGATACAGGCCTGAGAAAAATATTATTCTCATTAAGATCTATCCGGGTTTCCAGGCATCGTTCCTGGAACACCTTATCAATATGTCTCCCAGGGCAGTTCTTATCGAGAGCCTTGGTCTTGGGGGGGTCCCATTTATAGGTGAAAACCTGCTTCCCCCTCTCGCCCTTGCGCAACAGAGGGGTATCCCTGTGGTTTTAACGACACAATGTGTTTACGGTGGGGTAGATCTGAGTGTTTATGAGGTCGGAAGGAAGACACTGGAACTTGGAGTGATCTCCGGAAAAGATATGACCAGGGAAACCCTTGTAACAAAACTGATGATAATGCTACCTTTTACACCTCCGGATGAAGTGGGCCTGATGTTGGATTTGAATTATTGTGACGAGGTTTCATGAGAGGTGATGGGAACGATGAGAATAGGCATTGATCTAGGTGGTCATACGATCACTATGGCATCCCTTGATAATGACCTGGAGATCTGTGAGATCCTTGATCTGGACACCCCTCCTTCAAGGAAACTCGAGGATGTGGCTGGAGTGCTGGAAAATAACATGTTATATCTGCTCCATGGAAAGGACTGCGAAGGAATAGGCATAGGCATCCCTGGAATGATGGACAGAAAAAGAGAAACAGTATATAAGCTGCCCAACTTCCCAGGATGGGAAGGTATTGAAGTCCCCAGGGTTTTGGGGGAGATCATGGATCTTCCTGTGTATATGGAGAATGATGCGAACTGTTACGCTCTTGGGGAAATGTACAAGGGTCTCGGAAGGGGGGTCGGGGATTTTATTGTCTTCACTCTTGGTAGCGGTATTGGCGGTGGGATCATCAGTGAGGGCAGGTTGCTAATAGGTTCCCATGGAATGGCTGGAGAGCTTGGCCATATTGCAACTGGAGGGGGGAGCCTCTGCGGATGTGGCGCTACTGGCCATTTAGAAACAGAATCAGGGGCTGACGGCCTTGAAAGAAAGGCCAGGGAAAAGGGATTTCAGCCCTTTGTGCCTTCCCTGTGGGAGGATAGAAAGGTGGCTGACATGGGTGATCTCTGGGATAATGCATTCGATACGCTGGCACGGGCCATCTGCAGCTGTATCCATATACTCGATCCGGAGTTGATAATCCTTGGGGGCGGGATGAGCCAGGCAAAGGGTCTCCTTGAAGATATTTCCCCCTTTATCGAGAGGTACCTTGTACCTTCTTTCCTTGGGAAGGTTGGGATCAGGGTCAGTAAGTTAGGGAACAGGGCTGCTGTTATCGGTGCTGCTTCCATCGTACCTGGTGCTCACTAAGCTTCCGGGGGCTGATAAAATACCCGGACGAGATCATGGATTTATTGGCAGGATCACTTTCCCGCTTCCCGATTGACATACCGATAGACTATGCCATCAAACTTTTCAGGTAGATATCTGCTTCTGATAAGTATCTGTTTTGAATCCATTTCAACTGAATCAAGATCCAGGGGGAAGATGAATCGGCTCAGATCGAGGATCGGCTGGATCTTGGAGATGGCTTTGTCCGTTATTCTCCTGGGAACATCTACCCGGTTTACCTTCAGAGTGTAGTTATCCAGCCATATCTGCTGCTTGTTACGGATGGCAAGTTCCCCGTTGATCTCGATCAGAATATCCAGTTTAAAAATGAATTCGGCAAGGTAGTAGCCCTTTGCAGAGATACCCGAAGATCTGAAATCAAGCTTCAGGTCATGCCAATGTTCATCCCCTCCGAATTCCCTGCTCTGCAAAGACCTGTTTATATCATCTTCAAGAAGTATGCCTTCGGCATAAACAGCCAGCATATCCTTCACTTCAACAGGGCTGGATCCCCATTCGCTTACCGGGTTGAATTGAACATCCAGAGCTTCAAAGGAAAGGTTATCAAGGCGAACTCCTCCTATCAGGGGGCGGTCGAGGTTCATGTATATCCTGTTCAGGTGTCCTGATCCGTCAGGCTGTCGGTCGATGATCATTTCCGCTTCCATGGGGTCCATGCCTTCGACGAACTCTCTCATTATCCTTGCACCATGGGAGCCATCCTCAAATTTCTCCGGATATTCACTTGTAATCATTGCTGAAGAAGGCAGAGTGTAAAGGGTCAGTAACATTACAGTAAGAAGAAAGATACCTTTAATGGTTTTCATGCCACTCACTCCTGTTTTAATCTGGATAAATTCAGCATCAGGAAAGAAATGATGTTCTTTCCATGGTAAATTTACCTTTCATTTTGAACAAGGGGTATCACTCTTTATAATTATATGGTTTTCACTGTTTTTTCAAGAAGTTCCATTAGCTCTTCCCATTGTAAAAGAAGTATTTCAAGTTCCTTATTCAAGTTATTCCGGTTCAGCATCAATTCACGAATTCTCGCTGAATCCGATATTACTTCCTGGTCGCAGAGAAGGGAATCTGTGTGCTCTATTTCGTTCTCCAGGAGGTGTATTCTCTCTTCCAAGGGGTTCAGCTTATCAAGGATTCCCTTTTTCCTGCGGTAAATCTCGTTTCTGGTTTCTGCCTCCACCCTTTTTCTGCTCTTTATGGGGTTCTCGGGATAGCTATTAGTGACTTTGCCTTTTTCATGGACCTCATCTGAAAATGAAAGATCCCGTTTTTCTATGAAGTAGGAATAATTTCCCGGGTAATCATGGATGGAACTTTCCCTGATCTCTATCACCCTCTGAACAAGTTCATCAAGAAAGTATCTGTCATGTGAAACGATCACCATTGTTCCGTTGTACCTCTTCAGGGCCTCCTGAAAGAGTTCCCTGGTTTTCATATCCAGGTGATTCGTAGGTTCGTCGAGGATCAGGAAGTTCGAATCCTGGAGAAGTATTTTCAGCAGGGCAAGCCTTGATTTCTCCCCGCCTGACAGTACGTGGACAGGTTTCTGGATATCATCCCCTGAGAAAAGAAAGGATCCAAGGAGATTTCTTTTCTCCTGTTCCTCTGCTTCTCCGCAGTCACGGACCTCTTCCCAGACGGTTTTGGAATGATCAAGGTTCTGAAAGCTATCCTGGGAGTAAAAGGATGTCTGTACGTTATATCCCAATTCGACCTTTCCAGAAGTCGGCTGTTCAACTTGTGCGATCAACCTTGAAAGAGTTGATTTCCCAGCACCATTCACACCCACCAGTGCAATTTTTTCACCCCGGGTTATCGAAAGGTCAATGTCTCTGAAAACAGTCTTATGGTCAAATGTTTTTGATATCTTTTCAGCCATAAGGACCTGATGGCCGCTTCTTCTGCTTTCAGGGAACGTGAGATGTGCGTTTCTTCCTGTTCCGGTGGTCCTTTCAAGGGGCATCATCTTTTCAAGTTTCTTTATCCTGCTCTGGACCTGGGAGGCCTTAGAGGCCTTGTATCTGAATCTTTCTATGAATTCCCTTGTATTCTGGATCTCCTTTGAACGTTTATCCATGGTCCTCCTTGCGATTTCGGATTCTTTCTCCTTCAGGGTGAGATAGGTGGAGAAATTACCCTTATAGAGCTTGATATTCCCTGAACGGAGCTCACAGATCTCCCCGGCCATTTTGTCAAGGAATCTGCGGTCATGGGATATGAATACGAGAGTTCCGCAGAATCCGGAAAGCCAGTTTTCAAGCCATTCCATACTTTCAGTGTCCAGGTGGTTCGTAGGTTCGTCCAGAAGCAGGATATCCGGTCCGGAGAGAAGAAGGGAGGCTAACTGGACCCTCATTTTCCATCCTCCAGAGAATTCCCTGCAGTTTCTGCAGAGATCTGGTTCCTGAAAACCCAACCCTTTCAGCACTTTTGCCGCCCGACTATCGAAGGAATACCCATTGAACCGCTCATAAGCCTCGTGGAGGGTTTCATAATTGTTCAGTAGAGAAGTGTATTCATTTTCATTTCTGGCTTTTTCCTCGATCTTGTACCGAAGTTTTTTCAGATCCTTTTCCATGGAGGCAATGCCAGCCCTCTCCCTGAGGAGGTCGATCAGGGAGATATCCCTGAATTCTTCGGTCAATTCCTGTGGCAGATACCCGATGCTGGTGTTTTTGGGTAGTGAGATCTCTCCACTTTCAGGCTCTATCTCTCGGTTTATAGCACGGAGCAAGGTTGTCTTGCCAGCACCATTTTCACCAAGGATGGCTGACCGGTCGCCTTTTTTTATGTTCCAGGTCACCCTGTTAAGGATGATCTTCCCACCTAACCTCACCCTAAGGTCGTTGATAGAGATCATGGATAAACCCCTTTTGCTCTTGTCATGAATATAGAAATGACACTTATGTCACTGCGGTATTATACATTATCTTTTGAAGATCATTCTTTGCCGTGGTAAATGGTATGATTGGACCTGAAGGGATCTTAATTTCAACTGCTGAAGGGAGCCAGGGCAATGGAATTCTCCAAGATCAGGAAAGAGATCATCCGTTTTGGCAGAAAACTTGTCGAAAGGAGACTGACCGTCGGAACCGGCGGGAATCTCAGTTTCTTTGAGAGGGACAGGGACATTGTACTGGTAACTCCCAGCGGAATAGATTACTTTGATATGGATCCCGGAGACATTGTCATGACATCTCCGGAGGGGAACATTATCAATTCCTACCGAAACCCCACTACAGAGCTGGATCTCCATCTGGCCCTCTATAGCCTGAGGCCTGATGTTAACGCAGTGATACACTCTCACTCCATTTTTGCCACTACCCTGGCAAGTCTTGGATGGGAGATCCCTGCCTTCAGTTACCTTGTGGCATTGATAGGTGACAGGGTCCCTCTGGCTCCATACGATACTTTCGGTTCAAAAGGGCTGGCCGAGAAGGTCTCTTCAGCTATAGGGGCCTATAAGGGCATTCTTATGGAAAATCATGGACAGATATCCGTGGGAAAGGATCTCACTTCTGCCTTTAGTGTGGCTGAAACCATAGAGTTCCTCTCGGAGCTTTACTGGAGATCCAGATGCGTGGGAATGCCCACTCTCCTGGAAGAGGAAGAGATTAAAAGGGTAATGGAAAAGTTCAGCAACTACGGTCAACCCGGTAAAACCCGGGAGTAGGTCTGCCTTAGGGTTACAAGGGTTTTCTCAACCCATGGGCCGTCGAAAGAGCCTCCGAAAGGAACTACTTCGATTATTTTCCCCCAGTAATAGGGTTCTGTAGTGGAGGGCAGCAGGGGCCCTCTGTAAAGGACATAATCGTCATAAATAACCCAGGAGAGGTCCCCAGGTTCAAGAGAGTCTTCTTCAAGGACTCTCAGGTCATCACTGTATCTTTTCCATGAATGGGCACCTTCATATTCTCCTGAAAATACGAAACTGCTTCTATCCGCTTTCAGACAAATGATCCTAACAGCATAGTGCTGGTCAATAAAGATGTCGTGGATACCCCAGAAAGGAGGATTGAATACCCTAAGCTGCTTTTCTCTGGACCATTCCCTGTAAAAGTCCAGTTTTACTCCTCTTTTCACTATTTCCGTGGCTGATATGGGTCTGTTTCTCCTTTTTTCTTTCCCGAAGAGATTTTTTAGGAACACCTTTTGTCCTCCTGCATCAATGAAGATCAAGTACTTCAGGTATCTGCCCCTTCCAGGGTAGTGTAAAACAATGAGTCTAACAAAGCCAGGATTTACTGCTATAATAAATATCAGGAAAGTCCATTCAGCTGTATTCTTGCCCTTTGCTAGACTTTACCTGGAAGAAAAAAGCATAGTAAAAGGTTGGAAGTCTTTGCGTCAGGACTTCGTTTTCCTTTACTATTTAATCATATCAAGGAGGGGATAGTATGCCTGAAGATAAGAATACCAGTATGCCTGAAGAGAACCTCGAACCCGAGGAACCCAAGGACCTCCAGGCGGAAGAGGGTCTTACCCCGGGAGAACCCGCTCAAGAGGCAGAAGGTACTTCAGAAGAAATGGAACTTAAAAAGGAAGAAGAAGTTCCTGAAGAACCTTCCGAGGGTGAGGAGCCTATGGAAGGAGAACTTTCCGAAGAGGGGCCGGCCGGCGAAGAGGAAACTCCTGAAGAAACGGGCCCGGAAGAACTCCTTGAGGAGGAAGCACTTGAATTAGAAGAGGGACCCCCGGCCCACAGGAAAGGAAGAATGTCCTGGTGGGTCATAGTCCTGGTCCTGATCATCATAGTTTCTGTAGCCAATACTCTCTGGAACAAGATAGAAGCCAAGCTTGATTCTGTAAATGAATCGGTAGTGTCTCAGACTCAGGCTCTGGAAAATATCAAGGCCGAGTTTGCAAAACTTCAGGAAGTCGCGGATCAACAGGAGGTCAGGATCAACAAGGCCGAGAGGTACATTCGCTCCATCCGTAATAACATGACAGACCTAGATCAGAAGGCGGAAAGTACCATTACAGCAGCAAAACGCCATGATGACTGGATAAGGAAGGATCTTGAGCGTAAAAAACAGGAATTGGCAGAGCTTTCTGCCCTAATAACCGCCCAGGAATCCATTCTGAACGGAGATGCAGGGGCCGTTGTACCTGGTGAGGTCAAGAAGGAAGAAACCTCACAGGAAGAGCAGACAGCCGACTCCTGTGAACCAGAGGATCCCTACCAGAAAAAAGAGCAAAAGAACTGAAATAGATCAGGAAGAAATAAAAAAAATTACGAAGGAGGGCAGTATCTCGCCCTCCTTCGGTTTTATCGGCACCAACCCATTGAATGGTTTAACTAGTACTTCATCCTGTTCGAGAGAACTTCTTTAAGATTACATATTTCTACACCCGCTTCTCTAAGCCTTTCCCGGATCACAAAAGACATTTCCACTGCTTCCGGGGTATCTCCGTGCAGACATATGGAATCAGGGTCCATAGAGATCTCTTCACCATCTATTGATGTTATGACACCGGTGGTCACCATTTTTATGACCCTTGCAGAGGCTTCCTCGGGATCGTGGATAACCGATCCCTTTTCACTTCTTGGCTGCAAGGAACCATCGTTTCGGTAAGCCCTGTCAGCGAAAGCTTCCGCTGCAAAGGGTACGTCGACCCTGGCGGCCTCCTCCCGGAAAATTGAATTTGCCAGGCCCATCAGGATAAGGCCGGGAGCTGCATCCCTTGTTGCACAGGCTATAGCCTCAGCAAGACAGGGATCCTTCGCAGCCATGTTGTACAAGGCTCCATGAGGCTTAACGTGCTGAAGCGATATGCCTTTTGCCCGACACATAGCAGATATAGCTCCGATCTGGTATAGACAGTAGGCATATATTTCATCAGGCGTACATGCCATTTCCCTTCTTCCAAACCCCATCAGGTCCGGAAAACCAGGGTGAGCTCCCACTGCAACTCCTGTTCTTGCAGCTTCTTGAACAGTTCTTTCCATGACTGACGGATCCCCTGCATGAAATCCGCATGCAACATTTGCAGAACTCAGGTTTTCCAGGATTGATCGGTCATTACCGACCCGATAGACTCCAAAACTCTCTCCAAGATCGCTGTTCAGATCTATTTTCAATTCCATGCACCCCCAGTTAAAATTTTTCTTCCCAATCGATCCTGTGGACTACACCATCTAAAACTACCGAAAAGGTCCCCGATAGATCGCCTGAAAAATGGTCCTTTGGGAGAATACGGCTCCGATATTTCGCACGGACACGTTTCATTTCCAGAATGGTCTGTTCCATAAGGGACCTGATATACAGGGCTTCTTCCAGGGTGATCCTGGTGAATCTTATTTTTTCACCGGGAAGCTTCTGTGCTAATCGATAGACATCGACAGACGACATTACTCCTATCTTGGCGTATCCGCCGGTGGTCTGACGATCTGCCATCATTACGATGGGTTGACCATGACCTGGGATCTGAACTGCACCCAGGGGTATTGCATCAGAAATGATATCTGCGGATGAAATATGCTCAACTGGTGTTCCTTTGAGTCTGAAGCCCATCCTGTCGGCAAGGTCTGTGACAGTGTATACAGAACTGTAGAAAGTGTTTTTGCCCTGATCGGTAAACTTGTCTTCCTGTGGGCCTGGTATTACTCTGAAGGGTAGATCATTGAAGAGATCGGGAATTAAATGATGTGGACATTCAAGACCTGCGGTCCTTTTCCATAAATAGGGAAGGGGCCCTGTTTCCAGAAGATCTCCTGAACTGATGGCCCTGCCGTTCATGCCGCCTATCCCTCCCCTCAGATAAGTGGACCTGCTGTTCATGACCTGGGGAACATCTATCCCTCCTGAAAAGCAGAGGTAACCTCTGCATCCCTTTCCGTCGAGACCGGAAAATGATACCTGGTCTCCGGCAGTGAGGGTTATGGAACGCCATAAAGGGCAGGGCCTGTCGTTGATCCTTAAACCCAGGTCTGCCCCGGTACAGGAAAGGAGTCCTTCTCCATGGATCACTTCGAGAGTCGGTCCCTTGAAGGTGATTTCAAGGGCGGCTGCATTTTCAGGGTTTCCTGAAAGGATATTGCCGATCTTCAGAGAATAGAGGTCCATTGCTCCAGCAACTGGCATTCCTATAGCCTGGAAGCCCCACCTTCCCTTGTCCTGTATAGTGGAAAGAAGGCCACTCGAGAGTACCCTGATCTTCAATTCACCTGTCCTCCCTTGCTGTTATTTCAGGTTCATATCTTCCTGACAGGACCATTTCCTTTATTGCTTCGTACTTATCAGTGGGAACAGGATAGAATCTGACCCCCCACCCGGATAGGATCATTACGGGAGGATCTGCAGACGGATCAAACAGTTTCAGTGGTGTTCGTCCAATGATCTTCCATCCTCCAGGGCTTTCGATAGGGTAAATCCCTGTCTGATGACCGGCTATCCCTACGCTTCCTGAAGGTATCGCTTTTCTGGGTTCAGTGAGTCTCGGCGTTGCGATCCTTTCGTCCATTCCTCCAAGATAAGCAAATCCTGGAGTAAAACCAAGCATGTAGCAGTGATATATGGGCCTGGAATGGATCTGTATGACCTTTTCCATGGTAAGTCCGTGATATTCTGCAACATCGGTCAGGTCAGGCCCAAAGTGGTTTCCGTAAGACACAGGTATATGGATGATCTTCCTTTCGGGAGGAAATGAATCCAGGATAGGGGGTTCTACTTTCTGAACATCTCCTGAAAAATATTTAAGATCGAATTTGTCTGGGTCAAAATATACGGCAAGGGATCTGTAGGTGGGGACTGTTTCAATTATCCCGGGATATTGTTTCTTTGATATCCAGTTCTTCAGGTTATGGACCTTTCTGTTCAATCCCATGGAAATCTCTTCACCGAAGTCAATGATTATACAGTTATCTCCACCCTGCAGAACTCTGAAATCAGAACTGTCTCCCATAAATGTCTTCCTTCCCGGATCAATTTTCTCATCCATGCCATTTATAGATATTACTACATGCCATGTTATTATTCCCCTGGGGATGTTCCATTTCATCCGGTTCTAAGGTTACGCTTATTGTCATATTACCAAAGAGGCCTTGATCTTTTCATGAGGATATTTCCATGGTCTGATGGGTTTGTCGCTGATTACAGGGTCCTTCCGGCAAAGGGAATGGCCATGGAAAACCTACATGGTAATGGGTTGGCTAAGGATATTGAAAGATTCCCTTAGTGACTCGTATAATATGAAACGCTTTTGATTCAACTTAGCACGCTCATTAAGATCTTGCTCCCGGGAGTTGATGTAATTTGAATTCTTCCTTGCATAGGATATTTCTCGTATTTCTCGTCTCAATTATTATGGGTGTCCTTTTCCTTCCTGGAACAGGTTTTGGAGAGGGGCAGGAAATTATAAGTCTCCATCACATGACTGTAAAAGCCAGCCAGGAAAAGGAGACCCTGTTCAGGGAGACCGCCCTGGATCTCAAGCAGAAGGTGATGGCAGAAAAGTTCAAAAACGTGAACAGCAAACTCGAAGACTATGAAGCACACAAATTCTCGGAATATGTCCTCGAAGCCTCGAGGACTTTTGGTATCGATCCCTTCCTGATAGCTTCCATTATGATCAAGGAGTCCAATTTGAGATACAAGGCCAGGTCGCGATCTGCTGCTTATGGATTGATGCAGATAAACTGGAAGGTCCATCGGGAGAACATTAGAAAGACTTTTTCCCAGGTACGGGATCTCCCGGATATTATTCAGCCCAGGAATAATATTCTTGTAGGCACATATATTTTCTCTTCTTATCTGAATTCTTCAAAGGGCGATGTGACTAAGGCACTTTCCAGGTATCTCGGATCGAGTGGCAAGAAATATATTGCCGGTGTTCTCAAACACCACCAGGATATGTCAAAAGCTTATTCCTCCAGGATAAGGGGTGTTACAAAAGAGAAGGTATCCTGATATGTCACTGTCGGCTGGGATATTCTTCAAGAAGTATCCGGAAAACAAATATTTATTGTGGAGGGATTTTAACCATGAGCCAGCGAATATCGACCTATAAATTCCAGACGGAGGCAAGGCAGATACTGGATCTGATGATCCATTCAGTATATTCCAACAAGGACATATTTCTCCGGGAGCTTGTGTCAAATGCTTCTGATGCTCTCGATAAACTGAGGTTACAGGCACTGACGAACCAGGAATTTGCCCCCCTCGTAGATGATCTGCATATCAGGATAGAAAAGGATGAAAACAAACACTCCCTGGCCGTTATCGATAACGGCATTGGTATGAACAGGGAGGAGATCCGCGAGTTTATCGGGACCATAGCACGATCGGGGACAAGAGAATATCTTGAATTGATAAGAGGAATGAAAGATCGCCCCATAGCTGAGGAATTGATAGGTCAGTTCGGAGTTGGTTTTTATTCTTCCTTTATGGTATCCAGGAGAGTGACCCTTATATCCCGGAAGGCAGGGGAGGAAAAGGCCTGGAAATGGTGCTCCAAAGGGGATGGGAGCTATACCCTGGAGGAAACTTCAAGAGACAGTAACGGTACAACGGTAATACTGGAACTCTTCGATGAAGAAGAGGAAAAGGGCATCAGGGATTATACGGATGAATGGGTGATCCGGACAATTATCAGAAAGTATTCAGATTTCATAGCTTATCCTATAAAGTTCTCTTCACCGGGGACTGATGAAAAGGGAGAAAAGATAATCGAAGACAAGGTCCTGAATTCAATGAAAGCCTTGTGGATGAAGGATGAATCGAAGGTTTCCAATGAAGAATACAACGAATTCTACAGGCACATTACCCATGACTGGACAGATCCGATGCACAGATTTTCCTTTTCCATGGAAGGGGTCACTGAATTCAGGGGACTCTTGTACATTCCTTCCAAAGCTCCTTCTGACTTGTTCTTTTCTCAACCGGAGGAGGGGATCCATTTATATATCAAAAGGGTCTTCATAATGAATGACTGCAGAGCACTGATACCTGATTACCTGAGATTTGTCAGAGGTGTAATAGATTCGGAAGATCTACCGCTTAATGTTTCCAGGGAGATCCTCCAGGATGATCCCCGGCTTACAATGATCAGAAAGAACACTACCCGCAGAGTTCTGAGGGAACTTAAAAAGATCATGGACGATGATACTTCGAGCTACCTGGGATTCTGGAAGGAATTCGGTAGTGTTCTTAAGGAAGGGATCCTCCAGGATAGAGATAACCATGAAACCATTCTGGACCTTTCCCTTTTCCGCTCCACTGTCCGGGATGAGCCTTTCCCCCTGGGGCAGTACATTGAAAGGATGAAGGAAGGGCAGGAAGGCATATATTATCTGTCGGGCCAGGAAATGGAAAAACTGAAAAATGCCCCTGCCATGGAAGCCTTCAACGATGCAGGGTTTGAAGTCCTCCTTTTGACCGATCCAATTGACGAGATCATAGTCAATACGATCACATCTTTCCGGGAAAAACCTTTTCTTTCGGTCACAGATGGCAGGATCACCCCAAAGGGCCGGAAAGAAGATATGCTTGACGGGATACCCGAGGAAAAGAAAAGGGATATTCAACTTTTAGTGGATCAGGTAAAACAGGATCTAAATGAAAAAGTTGAGGATGTCCGTATTTCGGAAAGGCTCACCAATTCCATGGCTTGTCTTGTTACAGGCCATGAGAAAAGTGTTTCACCTAAAATGCAGAAAATTCTGAAGGCTATGGGGCAGGAAGTGCCTCATCAGAAAAGGATCCTGGAAGTCAATCCCGATCATCCAGTCATCAATCTCATGGCTGACCTCGTAAGATCGGGTTCAGAAGAAGAACTTCTCAAACAGGTAGCATACCTGATCTACGAACAGGCTGTGATTTCAGAAGGAGGAGAGATCGAAGACCCTGCTCATTTCAGCAGGGATCTCTCGAATATCCTGTTCAATGCTCTTAGAAAGGGTTCTTCGGGAAATGCCGGGTAAATCCGTACGGGTACTTCTGCCCTCATTTTTGAAAGGGATTAACCTTTTTTGAACAGAAGCCGATCTGCC
The DNA here is from genome assembly GCA_016927765.1 of Synergistales bacterium. Classification (GTDB taxonomy): domain Bacteria; phylum Synergistota; class Synergistia; order Synergistales; family JAFGMB01; genus JAFGMB01. Next base: position 14,040 of record JAFGMB010000200.1, on the reverse strand, counting down.
ATACTGAAGGCTACGGCGGCAGTATGTTTTTGGGGAGCTTCTTTTACTGCTGTAAAGATAGCTGTCAGTGAGGTATCGCCCACAACCCTGCTCTGGCTTCGTTTCGGGATAGGCATTACTTGCCTGGCGATGTTGCTGGTTTTCGAGAAAAGATCCTTTCTTTTGAAAGGCAAGGATCTTCGAGACTTTGCCTTATTGGGTTTCATCGGGATCTTCCTTCATAACTATATACAGTCATCTGGTCTTAAAACTGTCCCAGCCGGGGTATCGGTGCTTATTCTGGCTTCAACTCCTATCGCCATAGTGATACTGGGCAGGTTCTTTCTTTCTGAAAAGATCTCTTTTCTACAGCTGATAGGAATGGTGATTGCAGCCTCGGGTGTTGTTATTGTCCTTTCCAGAGGGGAGATCAACGTGCTCCGATCTATAGGAATAGATAATTCCGGTGAGCTGCTGGTGATCGGAAGTGTTTTCACATGGGCTGTATTTTCTGTAGCTTCAAAAGGGAAATTAAGGGATCATCCTCCTGATCTGGCCATGTTCTTTGCCATGACAGCAGGCTGGGTATACACATCAGTTCCCTTTGTATTAAGTGGAGGATACAGGGAAATTGCCCTGATATCTCTTCATGGATGGAGCAGTATCCTTTTCCTGGGAGTCTTCTGTTCTGCCCTTGGGTATTTTTTCTGGTATGATGCTTTAAGTTGTCTACCCGCTTCCAGGGTAGGGATATTTCTTTACCTGAGCCCCCTCGCAGGCGTTTCTGTGGCGAACATTTTTCTTGGAGAACATCTGACCGTGACTGTTTTTCTTGGAGGTATACTAATACTGTCAGGTGTAACCCTTGTAAATTTCTCTAAAAGGCCTGGCAGCGCAGAGTAAAAGAATGGATGACCCTGCCTTTACACAGCTTTAGCCGTACAAGAAGATCAGATACCACCTCCCCATTCCCCCTTGAAAATAAATTCCTCAAGGGGCTTGCGGTATCTTTCTTCCAGTTCCTTATCCCTCAATTCTTCGGGCAGATCGTCAACATCCCCCGGGTAACCGATCGCAAGGGCAGTAACGGGGTCATAGCCTTCAGGAATTGCAAGGCTTTCTCGCGCGATCTCAGATGAAAATCCTGCCATGGCGTGAATATAAATACCCTGGGAAATTGCCTGGAGCATCATGCTCATCAGAGATAGGCCCATATCATGAAAGGCATATTGATTCTGTCTTTCACGACTTGAAAAATTTTTTCTCGCTACTGATATTGCCAAGGCGGAAGCGTTTCTTGCCCATATCCGGTTTTTCTCGACCAGGCTATCAAGGATCCTGTTAAAATTCCCGTGGTCTTCCCTGGCTGCAAAAACGTAATACCATGGCTGATCATTGAAACATGAAGGAGCCCATCTTGCTGCTTCAAAGAGGGTGTATAATTCCTTGTCAGGGATCCTTTTACCGGAGAAAGCCCGAGGACTCCACCTTCCTCTTATGACAGGAAGCAGGGAGTAGTCAGTTACAGCAGGTTTTTCCATCTTTTTCATCCCTTCCCACTTCAGGATGGATATGTTTTTTCATCCTGATGATAGGATCAGATATAAAAGAATGCAATTGGAAAATTTAGTGGCATGTCCAGGTCCAGATCTCAGCCGGAGGTGAAAGCAATGCAGATCGAAGCTTTTAGAGGTTCTTTGTGGGATTCCAGAATGGACACTATCTGTCTTTTTATCTTCCAGGAAGGATACCATGCAGTTGAGGTGCTTGGAGAAAATGTTTCAGTAAAGCTCAAAGAATCCATTGACAGATCTTATTTCAAAGGGAAGAAAAGCGACGTTTTCAAGCTCCCTTCTTATGGAGATCTCCAGAAGGATATTTATGTAATTGGACTTGGTGAGAGCTCAAAAGTATCTCTTGAAGTCTATCGTTCAGTGGCTGGTGATACGGCCCGGGAACTCAGGAAGAATAAAGTTAACCAGGCCCTGGTAATATTGCCGGAAGATCCTGATGAAAATACCAGCAGGGCCATGGCCGAGGGCTTCGAACTTGGTTCCTATGCCTTCAGGAAATACAAGAAGGAAGAAGAGGGAGAGCCTCGACCGGAACTTGAAAGGATCGAGATCTTTCAAGGGAATGATCTTGGGATCGAAACGGGCAAGGTCCTGGCATGTTCCCAGAATCTGGCCAGGGACCTTGCTAATGAACCCGGAAATGTCATCAATCCATCCAGCCTTGCTCTGCATGCGGATCAAATTGCAAGGGATATGGGTTTGAAGTGCGATATCTGGGATGAAAATAAGATCCAGGAAGAAGGCATGCTCGCTCTGTGGCACGTGGGTAAGGGTTCTTCCATACCACCGCGATTCATCCACCTTTCCTATGTCCCAGAAGGGGATAATGCCAGGAAGTTCGTATTTGTTGGAAAGGGAATAACCTTTGACAGTGGAGGTTTGAACATCAAGCCCGGAGAACATATGAGGGATATGAAAGGAGATAAGACAGGAGCATGCGATGTTCTCGGAATAATGAGGGGTGTCGCCAGGCTCAGGCTTCCTTTTGAGGTTCATGGTTTAATAGGTGCAGCGGAGAATATGCCTGGTGGTAATTCATATCGGCCGGACGATATCATAAGGGCACGGAACGGAATAACCATCGAGATAGATAATACCGATGCTGAAGGCAGGGTAACTCTCGCAGATTCCCTGTCCTTTGCGTCAGAGCTTGAACCTGAGATGATAATTGACCTGGCTACGCTTACAGGGGCCTGCGTGGTGGCTCTGGGTAATTATACAGCCGGGCTTTTTTCTCCAGACGATGCTGCTGCTTCAAAGGTTATGCAAGCTTCCCGGACCTCTGGTGAAAGGTTCTGGAGATTGCCAATGGATGATGAAAAGCTCCGTGAGCAACTCAAGTCAAGTTATGCCGATATTCTCAACACAGGCGGACGAGGGGGAGGGGCCATCACAGCCGCCATGTTCCTCCGGGAATTTGTTAAAGAAGGCATACCATGGGTTCATCTTGATATTGCGGGTGTGGATAACTACAAGAAGCCTTTCTGGTATTATCCCGAAGGTGCTACCGGTTTTGGGGTCAGGACATGTCTGCAGTTTCTCATGGACCAGGTAAGCTGAAGTAGTATCGGGTATGACCTGTAAGATGGGGGATTGAAAAGATCCCCCATCTTTATTTTCCTACACAGAACTGGCTGAATATGGTATCCAGCAGTGGATCATCTACCTGGATCCCCAGGACTCTCTCAAGGCTGTCAAGGGCATCTGACAGGCATGTACCTGCAACATCCTGTCCAAGTCCTTTATCCAGGGCCTTTCTGGAATCCGCAAGGGCATTGAGGCATTGCTGGAGTTCATGTATCTGTCTTGAGGAAGCGTTAAGGCCGGCATCCAGTGTCCCTGAACCGGCTATCATGGATACTATCTCATCCTTGAGTTTTTCAAGCCCTTCCCCTCGTTGGGCGGAGATAATAAATACAGGGCTTACAGGGAGGATCTCCCGAACGGTCCCTTCTGTGGTGGCCAAAGGAAGATCTGCCTTGTTTATCACCACTACATGTTTCAGGGGGCTGATCCTTGCCGCCAGGTCCCTGTCTGCTTCTGTAAGGTCTTCACTTCCATCAATGACCCACACACGTACCTCTGCCCTGTGAAGCTCTTTTTCGGCCCGTTCGATACCTATGGCTTCCACTTCATCTGCGGGTTTCCCTATTCCGGCGGTATCAACTATTGTCAGAGGGACTCCCCGGTATGTGAGAACTTCTTCAATTACATCTCTTGTTGTGCCCGGTACAGAAGTTACTATTGCCCTTGATTCCTGTAAAAGGGCGTTCAAAAGGGAAGACTTCCCGACATTCGGTCTGCCTACGAGGGCTACGCGGATCCCATCTCTAAGGAGAAAACCTGTCCTGCATCTGTCCAGAAGATCTTCAAGACTTTGCTGAAAGGTCAGAAGCCTGTTGCTTGCTTCGGTGTCGTCGAGGAAAGGAATGTCCTCTTCCGGAAAATCAAGTCCGACTTCCAGTTTTGCGGAAAGGTCGAGTATTTCATGGTAAAGGTCCTGCAGGTATTCTCCGAGTTGCCCTTCCAAAACCCTTGAAGAAGCTCTTAAAGCCTCTTCACTTTTTGATCTTATGATACCAAGAACCGCTTCTGCCTGAGTAAGATCTATCCTTCCATTGATAAAGGCTCTTCTGGTGAACTCTCCCGGTTCTGCATGGCGAGCGCCCTTAGAGATACACAGATCAAGACATGTCCGGGCAACCAGGGTCCCCCCATGGCATTGGATCTCTGCAACATCTTCACCTGTAAAACTTTTGGGTCTCCTGAACCAGACAGCAAGGACCTTGTCCAGAGGTTCTCCTTTGGCATCTACCAGAAAGCCATTCCTCATATATCTGGGAGGAGTGGCAGAGAGGGGCTTGACTCCCGAAAACACGGAGTCAACGATCTGCCTGGCTTCAGGGCCTGATACTCTTACCACCGCAATGCCTGCTTCTCCCCATGCAGTGGAAATTGCAGCGATAGTGTCTTCAAACATTTCTAATTCTCCTAAATAGCGTGATTGCTTAAGATCTATTGAAATTATATATGATATGTTGTCGTCTTTTAATATATATAAAGGGCGGCCACATTCGAAGCCGCCCTTTATGACTGTTTATCAGGAAATAGAATGTTCTCAGAGGAGTTCCCTCATAGCTTCTCCCAGTCGCTTTACTCCTTCATCTATCATTTCAAAAGAGGCAAAGGTGTAACACATTCTGAATTCATGGTCGCCTCCTCCTTCAGGAAAGAAGGGTTCCCCCTTTACAAAGGCCACCTTTTTCTCGATCGACTTGTTGAAGAGCTCATCTGTAGGAATCCCAGCAGTTTTCATCCAGTAGAAGAATCCCCCTTCAGGTGCATTGTATTCCACCTCTCCCTGAGGCAGGTATTTCCTGAAGGCTGTTTCCATAACATCCCGTTTCTTTCTGTAATGGTCTATTATCTTCGGGAGAAGAGCGTCAAGGTAACCCTTTCTGCAATATTCATATACCAGAGCCTGGGAGATCACGCTGGTTGATGTATCTACACCCTGTTTAAACACGGTCATTTTGCGGATTATATCAGGGTCTCCAAAACACCATCCAACTCGTGTGCCCGGCGCCAGTATCTTTGAGAAGGAGCCCCCAAAGACAACGATCCCCTTGTTATCCATTGAGAAAAGAGGAGGCAGGTCTTCTCCGTCAAATCTGATATAACCGTAGGGGTCATCCTCGAGGATCGCCAATTCCAGCTCTTCTGCTACCTGGAGAAGTTTTTTTCTCCTTTCCATGGACAGGGTGCAGCCTACGGGGTTCTGGAAATTTGGAATGGTGTATATGTATTTTACCTTTTTGCCCTTTGCCCTTGCTTTTTCAACTTTTTCAGGGATCAGGTCCACCAGCATTCCCTGGTGGTCGCACGGGATACATATGAATCTGGCTCCATGATTATACATATCAAGAGTGGTCCCCAGGAAAGTCGGCGATTCAGTCACTATATAGTCTCCCTTGTCAATGGTGGAGAAGGTCAGGAGGTCGGCTACCTGTATAGAACCTGAGGTGATCAGCATCTCCCTGGAAGAGACTTTCCTTCCCATACGCTCTTGAGTCCATTCCGAGAGGAATTCTTTCAGTGGGGCATAACCGTCTGTGTTACCATACTGAAGGATATCCTTTCCCTCTCTTTTGATGATCTCGGCAGAATCATAGAATTCCTTAACTGGGAATATTTCAGGGTCAGGCATCCCGCCGGCGAAAGAGATCATACCAGGCTGTCGAATTACGCTCATGATCTCCCTTATAGGGGAGGCCTTCTGTTTCACGGCTGCATCGCTGAAAAGCTTGTTCCAAAGTTCAGACATCATTATTCACCCCTGTATGGATTTTGAAAAAAGACCTGCCTCTAGCACGGCAGGTCTTTCTAGGATTTCCAAGGTTCTCCTTAAGCTTTTGCAGAAAGGGTCAACTCGTCTATTGCTTCCGCGATCCGCTTTACACCCTCTTCAATTATCTCAGGTGTCGGGAAGGTGTAGCAAAGCCTCGCGTAATGTTTTCCGTCACTTTCCTTGATGCAGAAGGGATCTCCTGTGACGAAGGCAACTTTCTTGTCGATGGCTTTTTTGAAAAGGTCATCTGTCGTGAGATTGGGGAAGTGAAGCCAGTAGAAGAATCCTCCTTCCGGCTTGACCCAGCTGACACCCCTTGGAGCCAGGTGTTTTTTGAAGCTTTCTTCCATGGCATCTCTCTTGACCCTGTAGTTATCGATGATCACTGGAAGGTGCTCATCCAGATATCCTTTATGACAGTATTCGGCCACAAGTGCCTGGGTAATGGTGCTGGAGCAAAGGTCGGTAGCCTGTTTGAATACTGTCATTTTACGGATTATTTCCTTATCCCCTGTGACCCATCCGATCCTGGTCCCGGGTGAGAGGATCTTTGAGAAAGAACCCGCATACAGGACCCCTCCCTCGTCATCATAGGAAAATACCGAAGGAAGATGCTCGCCGTCGTACCTGACATAGCCATAGGGATCATCTTCGAATACGGGAATATTGTACTTCCTGGAGATCTCCACGAGCTTTTTACGTCTTTCTACGGACATGGTTGCTCCAGCAGGGTTGTGGAAATTCACGATAGTATAGATAAATTTGACCTTACGGCCTTCTTTAGATGCTCTTTCAAGGGCCTCGGGTATCAGGTCCACCTGCATCCCTTCCTGGTCTACCGGGATGCCGATAAAATTGGCACCATGGTTGTAAAAGGCTGTTAATGCAGCAAGGTAAGTCGGGTTTTCTGTAATGACAGTGTCTCCCCTGTCTATCATTGCCCATGAAACAAGGTCAAGAGCCTGTTGAGAACCCGTGGTTATGAGCATTTCTTCAAGACTTACCTCGCGACCCATCCTGGGCGCGGTCCACCCTGCAAGAAATTCCTTGAGTGGCGGATATCCCTCAGTCCTGCCATACTGCAGAAGGTTTGCCCCATCATCTTTGAGTACATGGGCGCCCTCATAGAATTTTTCGATAGGGAAAACTTCCGGTGCTGGCATTCCGCCCGCAAAGGATATCATGCCTGGTTGCTTGATCACAGCCAGCATTTCCCTTATTGGAGAAGGCCTTACATTGTTAGACGTAAAACTATAGTTTGCTTCCCAGATCTTACTCACAAATATCGCCCCCTGTAAAATTTTTCTCCCCAAAGGTAATCAAATGGCCATCAGTTAATATCGGAATATTCTGAATTGTAAGCTGTAGCATGAAAGGAATGGAATATTACCTCGGTGATTATATCATTGAAATTAATGTATCAGGTTGCGGGGCGAAAACGTATACATGATACAATCAATGACTGGCGACTTCTTTCGCTGTATCCGTCACATGGATAAGGCGTCTTTCTGTCGGAGGATGAGAGTTAAATCCACTGGGGCTGGTCTGGTATCCGGCCTTTTTCATTATCTCGAGAGACTGGACAAGTCCCCATGGGTCATAGCCTGCCCTGGCTGCTAACCTGATCCCGTAGTCGTCTGCTTCAACTTCCTGCTGGCGGCTGAAGCCGGATTCAGCAAGGGCTAATCCAAGAGCAAGGGGATCAAGTTTACTGTCCTTGCTGCCGAAGGCCCTGTACAGAAGAACCCATAACAGGTTTCTGCCCATGGTTTCTTTATAGTGGCCAAGCTTTATATGCCCTGTTTCATGGCCAAGGATCCCAGCGATCTGATCCTCGGTCTGAAGTATTTTCAGCATTCCAGTGGTTACATGGACAGAGTATTGATTCATAGAAAATGATACCCAGGCATTAGGTTCTTCATTATCTTCTATGCTCACTTTCGGGGCATGTTGAAGCTGGGCTGAAGAGGCTATTTTCCCCCAGGCTCTCTGGAGTTGCGAGGTTTGGACGGCAGCATAAGAAGATGAATGGAGTAAAACTGCTAAGCACATGATAAACAACATGGCAGCTGATTTTTTTCTCATCATGGCTATCACTCCTTTGTTTGATTATGCTATCACAGTATGTTAGAAGAAGGTATCGGTAAAATAGACTATAATACTGATTTTCCACGGAAGTGATATTGATACAATGATAGAAAACCAGATCCAGGCAATACGATTGAATTTACGAGATCCTTCTTTAGAGGATGGAGGAAATATATCATTCAGTACCCATTCGGACCTTTCAGTTATAAAAGGAACAGTATATTTCTTATGATCATATGGGTCGCATCAACCGTTCTTTTATGCTATCTCACGTTGCTTCCCGCTTCAAGACTGACTTCACCAATTGCATTCCCTAATTCAGACAAGGTATTTCATGGGCTCTTCTATTTTTTCATATCACTCATACCTGGTTTTTCATGTTCAAGAAGCAGTTCATGGATCTCCAGGCTTCTGGGGCTTTGTCTTTTTCTTATGGGGGTCCTTCTGGAATTTGCCCAGGTGTCTGTACCGGGAAGATCTTTTTCTTATGGTGATATGGCTTCAAACTTCTTGGGTGTCCTTGCTGGAATTATAATTGCAGAGAGGATCGTCTGTAGATGCAGGTTTAAAGGAAGTTCAACATAGCGATCTTTTAGAGTGGATCCAGGATATGGAGAGTGATTAGTGCTGAAAATCAAAGTTTTCGCCAGGGTATTTGCCCTTTTCTTTCTGGTATTGATGGTATTCCCTTTTTCTTCTTATTCAGAGGAGTCTCGGCTTGAGGAGATGTTCTTGAAAAGAGACTGGCGCGGGATCGATGGGTTATTCCAGAAAAGCCACGAAGACATGACGCCCAGAGATCTCTCACTGGTAACGAATGCCCTTTGGTTACAGAAAAGATGGGACCATGCGCTCCCTCTTCTGTTGGATAACAGGGAATCCCTTCCACCGGAACTCAAGCCATACCAGGATATGATGATAATGCTCGCGCTGGAAAGGACAGGACAGCGCAGAGAGGCCTATGACAAGGCAATGGCCCTTCTGGAAGGTTCCCCCGGAGAACTGGTCTATTATGTTTACTATGCCCTGGCAAGACTTAGCGTTGATATGGGTACTTCACCCTCGAAATGGTACCACCTTATGCTTGACGAAAGCACTGACAGGGATCAGAGAACATTAGCACTCAAAGGTATTGTTGGATCTGGGGAAGCTTCTACCGGTCATTGCCTGGATCTTCTGCATATCGAACCCCTCCACAAAAAAGCTTTGAGTATTCTAAGGGAAAATGGAGAGACCAGTGAGCCGGAGGTCAATTTTGCCCTGGGTTACGCGGAGTATCTTCTTGGAAGGTATGAAAATGCCATATCATACCTGGGCAAGGTCACCGACCGGGAGGCAGAGGTGTTTCGGAAAGCGGAATATTACAGGGCCTTTTCCTTGTACAGACTTAAATCCTATGAAAAGGCACTGGACATATGGATGGATCTTGCCCAGACAGGGGGAACGTACAGTATTTCCTCCACCAGGAGAATCGCTTACATGTCCGGTAATATCCGGGAAAAAGTAAGGTCTGCCCTTGAGACGATAGCCCTTACGGATAATGAAGTATCTGTAACAACAGCCTGTTTCCACCTTTTATCCTTCCAGGAGGGTCCAGAACGGATAAAGGCTGAAGATTCCTTTATTTCCAGTTTTCCGGGGCATGAACATTCCACAAGGATCCTTTGGGTACGAGGCTGGGAAAAGTGGATGGCTGGTGATATTACCCTATCACTGGAATGGTGGGACCAAGCGCTTGAACACGCATCATCTTCCTGGGAACCCCGGTTGCTTTTCTGGAAGGCTATGGCCCTTGAAAAAGCATCAGGTAAGGAAAAAGCAGTGGAACTTTTTGCCACACTTGCCAGGAAATATCCATTGTCCATATACGCATTAAGAGCATTTCCCAACGGCGCAAAACCAATCAGGGACGAAATACCGGAATACCTCTTTTCCGAAAGGAGCCTTCTCGAAGAGTGGGGATTTATTCCCTATGCAAGGATCAGATTGTCAGGATCAAGCCAGGCAGCAGATATTTTCAGGGCGGCCCAGCTTGCTCGCTGGATAGGGGACCATCTTTCGGCTTTCCGGGGAGGTAATGCGTTGTACAATGACATTGCAGGAGGAGAATACCTGCCAAGGGATGGGTTGGAACTGCTTTATCCCAGGCCATATCTTTCCATGGTGGAGCAGTTGGGAAAAGAATTTACAGTCGATCCTTATCTTCTCTGGTCTATCATGCGGCAGGAATCAGCCTTTGACCCCAATGCGACAAGTTATGTGGGGGCTTCGGGTCTGATGCAGCTTATGCCGGCTACGGCTGATGACGAGGCGAGGATACTTGGTATAGGTGAATATGATATTTATGATGAAAAAACAAATCTCTTGCTCGGAGCGTCACATATCTCCCGCCTGCTCAGATCCTTTGTCAGGATAGATTGGGCTGTAGCAGCCTATAACGCTGGATCAGGGTCGGTCAGAAGATGGCTTAAGACAAAAGAGGGCCTGAAGTTTGAAGAGTGGATGGAAGAAATACCCTATGATGAAACAGCAGGGTATGTGAGCAGAGTCTTTGCGAATCTTAAAATGTACAGGTTGATATATGAAAAAGAATGATGGTCCATCTCCATGAAAAAAGGGCCCTGTTCGAACAGGGCCCTTTTTTCATGCTATGGTTTCATTGAAGACCGTTCTTTCAGTATGGACAAAGCCCTTTCGAAATGTTTCCATTGGATTTCCGGTGGGATTTGTTGATCGGATTTGATGTAATCCCTGATGGCAAGCATGGATGCTCTTTTGCAGATGAAGTTTATATCCCCGCCGTTCATGTTTTCGGTCAGCTTGGCAAGAGTACTGATATCGACCTCCTGTGACAATGGTTTCATCCTAAGGTGTATGTTGAATATCTGTCGCCTTGTTTCTTCGTCCGGAAGAGTAAGTTCCAGTACAAGATCGAATCTTCCGCTGCTGAGCAATGACGGGTCCATGAGATCTATTCTGTTGGTCGTGGCAAGGACCACGACCCCTTTAAGCTCTTCTATCCCGCTCATTTCAGCAAGGAACTGTCCTATTACTCTTTCTGTGAATGCGGCTCCTGATCCTGATTCCTTTCCTCTTACAGGCACCAGGGATTCGATCTCGTCGAAATAAAGGATGGAAGGAGCGGCCTGTTTTGCGGTTTTAAAGACATCTCGTATTGCCCTCTCGCTTTCCCCCACATATTTGGACATGAGTGATGGTCCCTTGACTGAAATGAAATTGACCCCGCTTTCATTTGCCAGGGCTTTTGCGAGAAGGGTCTTCCCTGTTCCGGATTTACCGTGGATCAGTATCCCTGTGGGAGGATGTACATGGAATTCCCCGAAGGTTTCTGAATATTGAAGGGGCCACTCTACAGCCTCCTTCAGTTGTTCCTTGGCCTCATCAAGGCCTCCCACGTCTTCCCATGTTACGTCCGGTACTTCTACAAAGACTTCCCTGATAGCAGAAGGCTCAACTTCCTTTAGAGCTTCAATGAAGTTATCCATGGTTACGTTCATTTGCAGAAGTCTGTCGTAAGGGATCTCTGCCATTTCAAAATTGATATTCGGCAGTATCTGTCTTAGAGTCGACATGGCGGCTTCTTTTGTCAAAGCCTCGAGATCGGCCCCCACAAAACCATGAGTTATTTCAGCTATGCGTTCAAGATCGACATCTATTGAAAGAGGCATGCCACGGGTGTGGATCTGAAGTATTTCATGCCGCCCCTTGCGGTCGGGTATGGGTATGGATATTTCCCTATCGAACCTGCCAGGCCTCCTTAGTGCCGGGTCAAGGGTATTCGGTATGTTTGTCGCTCCTATTACGACTATCTGTCCCCTGGATTCAAGACCGTCCATCAGAGCCAGAAGTTGTGCCACCACTCTTCGTTCCACCTGTTTTTCCCCACCCATTTCTTCCCTTTTTGGAGCGATGGCATCTATCTCATCGATAAAGATGATGGAAGGTGAGTGAGCCTGGGCTTCTTCAAAAACTTTCCTGAGCCTTTCCTCGCTTTCACCGTAGAATTTTCCTATTATCTCAGGGCCGGAAATATGGGTAAAATAAACGTCTGTCTCATTCGCTACCGCCCTTGCAATTACGGTTTTCCCTGTCCCTGGTGGTCCATAGAGAAGTACTCCTTTAGGAGGCTCCACTCCGAGCCTGTCAAAGACCTGGGGGAAACGCAGGGGAAGCTCGATCATTTCACGTACTCTCTGTATCTGGGGCCCAAGTCCCCCGATGTCTTCGTAAGAGACCTTTTCGAGCTTATTCGGGCCAGAGATCCTTTTCTCCAAAGAGATATAGGTTCCTTTATGGATCACTGAAACACCGACAGGTTCGGAACTTACAACTTTAAAATCACAGGTCCTTGTGCCGAAAAGGGTTATTCTTACCCTGTCTCCCTTTGAAACAGGGAGTCCTTCAAGAAGAGATGCGATATATTTCCCGTCTTTTTCCTTTTCAAGAAGGGAAATAGTGCTGATAGGCCTGAGGGAAGCACTGTCCGCAAAGGAATGGGCGATCTTGTTTATTGTTACGTAATCATCGAGTCCAACTTGTGCATTGTCCCTGGTGATCCCATCTATCTGAATTGTCCTGAATCCGATATCACATGATTCGCATGAAAGCACCCTGGCTGGCGTACGTCTCTTACCTTCGATCTCTATTATCTGCCCTTCCTTGATCCCGTATCTTTTCATATCGGTGGGATCGATCCTGGCTATGCATTTGCCCACATCTTTTGACATGGCTTCCTTGACTTTGAGTGGCATGATGCAGCCCCTTCCTTTTTCCTTTTGAATCTTGATATATTTAACAAACTTCTACAGTCTAAATGAAATGCTTTGACAAGACAATACAAAAAACAAGCCGCCCACAAGGGCGGCTTGTTTTGAGCCTTTCAAAAAGTGCTACACGGAGGTCCTTGCAGCTTCGATCTTTCCTGGATATGCTTCCAGACCGGCTTTAAGGATGTCCATAGCCTTTGTGAGGTCATCTTTTTTCAGCACATAAGCCAACCTTACTTCATCCTTGCCCAGCCCTGGGGTTGCGTAAAATCCCTCTGCCGGTGCCATCATTACAGTTTCCTTGTCCACGTCGAATTCCTTGAGCATCCATATTACGAATTTCTCGGCATCATCCACAGGCAGTTTTGCAACAACGTAGAATGCACCTTTGGGCTCGTCACAGATCACTCCCGGCATTTCCTTCAGGGCGGAATAAAGGATGTTCCTTCTTTCCTGGTATTCCCTGTTCACTTCTTCCAGGTATGACACGGGGGTCTTGTAAAGGGCCGTAGCCCCGACCTGTTCGAGAGTCGGAACACAAAGACGTCCCTGGGCCAGTTTCATTACCTGTGCCATCAGTTCAGTGTTCTTTGAAGCGATGCAGCCGATTCTTGCACCGCAGGCACTGTACCTCTTGGAAACAGAATCAATTATGATGACCCTGTCTTCCACGTTCTCAAGGTTACCGAAGCTTGTATATTCCAGACCGTCATAAACGAACTCCCTATATACTTCGTCAGCTACTATAAAGAGATCATTTTCTATTGCCAGTTCGGCTATCATTTCCATCTCGTCAGTGGTATAGATAACACCGGTGGGATTTCCGGGGTTGGAGACCAGGATCGCACGGGTTCTGGGTGTGATCAGTTTCGTGATCTCCTCCTTTGGAGGAAGATGGAATCCCTCTTCTGCTTTTGTGGTTATCGGAATTATCTTCACGTTCACTGCTGAAGCGAAGGCATTGTAATTGGCGTAGAAAGGTTCAGGAACAAGTATTTCATCACCGGGGTCACACATGGCCATGAAAGCGAAAGAAAGGGCTTCACTTCCACCGTTGGTGACGATGATATTTTTTCTCTCGAAATCCATGTTGTAACCTTTGTAGTAGCCTATCATTGCATCAATCAGGTCAAGGTTGCCGTGAGAGGTGGCGTAGGCGATCACTTCCTGGGCAAAATCCCTTATGGACTGAAGAAAAGAAGGTGGTGTCTTGATATCGGGTTGCCCGATATTGAGGTGGTACACTTTTTTCCCCTCAGCTTTT
>JAFGMB010000199.1 GCA_016927765.1 Synergistales bacterium | reverse complement strand
GAAACTGCTGGGTAACTTCCAGCAGGATCAACTCCACCTGGGGCGGAAGTGTGGTGGATATGGTCAGATCCCAGCGTTACCTGGAGATCTACCGGGAAGATAAAATCCTCGATTATGTTGCCAATACAGCCGGCCCGGCCCTTTACAAAGGACTTCTAGAGCTTCAGAAGGAATTCCCTGTCCTTCAGAATGTGAGGGGAAAAGGGCTTATGTGTGCCTATGATCTACCTGATACCGAAACAAGGAATAAGCTCATCAAACTGCTTCACGGAGAAAAGATGTTGATACTTCCTTGCGGGAACTATTCCATAAGATACAGGCCTGCGCTCAATGTGCCTCTGTCCGACCTTGAAAAGGCCATGGAGATCACCCGCAAGTGTCTGAAAATGATGTAATTTTCTGAAGGTACTATCCCTATCCCTTACAGGTCTTACCTGGCAAAAGGGAACATCTTTTTCGGTTCTTTCAGATAGTTCAAGTTGACAACTGATTACAGGGATTGTACAATTTCCCAGCGTTGGGTGGTTAGTTCAGAGGAAGAACGCTTCCTTGACGCGGAAGAGGTCACAGGTTCGAGTCCTGTACCACCCACCATAGGTCTGTTAAAAGGGGCGGTTAATATACCGCCCCTTTCCTATTTTCCTGATCTTTGGAATGTTCAATAATATCCCCTTCCCAACATGCGCTTTTTAAAATAAAGTAGTTCTTGGACAGGAACAATTTTCTACCTGAATGGTTTTGGAGGAAAATGATGATCATTGGTATTGGTGTTGATCTGTGCAGCCACTCCAGAATGAAGAAACTTCTGGAGAATCAACATTTTCTCCAGCGTGTGTTTCACGACCATGAATTGAAATATGCTTTCGCAGGGTCTTCCCCTGAGAGAGCTCTGGCCTCATCTTTCGCGGCCAGAGAAGCATTCAAGAAGGCCAGTGGGATACCTTTTTTCAAGGTTATCTGCAAGGGTGTATGGGTAGCAAGGACCGATCGTGGTCCTGTACTGAAATACAATGATCAGATCCTTTATTCTCTTAAAACCGACAAGTCCATCAGAAGCCACTTAAGTTTAAGCCATGAAAATGACTTGGCCCTTGCCATGGTCATACTGGAGGTGTAAAGAATGGATCTTTTCCCCTCTGCTATTGTCAGGGAAGCCGACAGGGTCGCTATGGAAGAGCTTGGAATTCCAGGGGTAGTCCTTATGGAGAATGCTGCTAACCGAGTTCTGGAAATTATTCTGAAAGACATCTCCCCTGAAAGGGTCACCATATTAACAGGTCCGGGAAATAATGGTGGCGACGGTCATGCCCTGGCCAGGCTGCTTGCCACGAAAAAGATCGATACTACCACGATATCCACCGTTCCTGGGGATAAACTCTCCCCAGATGCAAGAACCAATTTCAATATATCAGGAAAATGCGACTTATCCGTAGTTTTCTCAGTGGATCTCGAAAATCACCAGATCTCAGATATCCTCAATTCATCTGATCTGATAGTTGATGCACTTCTTGGTACAGGAAGCAGAGGGAATCCCCGAGGTGAGATAGCCCGTCTTATCCAACTGGTAACTTCTTGTGGTGTCCCCGTATTGTCCATCGATATACCAAGTGGAATAGATCCAGATACAGGAGAAGTATTCTCCCCATGTATCAGGGCTGATATTACTGTTTCCATGCTGGTCGCAAAAACCGGACTTCTGGTGATACCCGCAGCAGAGAATGTCGGAAAGCTTCACGTTGTGGATATTGGTGTACCTGTCAAAAAGATCTTTCATTCAAATCCGCGAGCCTTTTCTATTGACAGGGAATTCTGCTCAACCAGGCTTCCTGCCAGAGCCATGAGTATCCACAAAGGACAAAGGGGCTGTGTTCTCATAGCCGGAGGATCGGGAAATTATAGGGGCGCCACTGTGCTTGCGGCTATGGGGGCCTTGAGAGCCGGTTCAGGCCTTGTATTATCTCTGGGAGACAGGGAAGTCGAAATGGCCCTGGGTAGTGTTCTTCCGGAAGCTATTTCCTTGCCTTTCCCGGAATCAACAGATTTAAGCTATGGAGAGAATCTCATTCAAGAAGCCCTGAAATGGTCTTCAAAAGCAGGTTGCTGCTTAATTGGCCCGGGTTTTGGCCGTTCAGAAGAGAAGACAGAAGCCCTTTCTCTTTTCTGGCGAACCTGGAAGGGGCCTGTTCTGGTAGATGCCGATGGCCTTCATGCTTTAAGCCTTATGGATAGATCTTTCATTCAAGGACGTCCTGATTCAGTTATTACGCCCCACGAAGGTGAGGCTGCCCGTCTTCTGAAGGTTCCTGTGGAAACTGTGAGTAATAACAGGTTGGCGACAGCGAGAGAACTCGCATCAAGGTGGGGAGTTTGTGTTCTCAAGGGACCGTTATCGATAATTGATGACGGTGAAAGTACTGCGATCGTGGAAGAGGGTAATCCATGTCTTTCAGTACCAGGTTCGGGAGATATCCTTTCGGGTATCATTTCATGTTTCCTGGCCGGAGGTTGCGATATCTTTGATGCTG
>JAFGMB010000029.1 GCA_016927765.1 Synergistales bacterium | reverse complement strand
TGTGAGTCTTTTCCCCTGAAACATGATTCCCAGATCATGGAATAAGCCTTGAAATTAGACTCAAAGCTCGCTGATACCGCTTCCAGATCTGCATCTATCCAGCAGACTGTACCGGTTGGCAGTTCATCGCACAACGAGAGGGCACTCCTTGAACCAGTGACAAGTCCTCCATCTGCAAGTGTTTTCACCAATTCCTTTCTTGCCCTCTCCCCTTTTGGGTGGTCCGCATGCCAGACCATAACCGGAAGGTCTGTGCTTACCAGGCTGGAAGCGAGACCCTGAAGGGCATCAAGTCCGGGTCTTCTGCCCTTCAGAAGGGATCCCCGGCAATTAGGGCAGCCATCCGGAAGTGGCATCTGTGCTCCGCAAAGATGGCAGATCAGATTCTGCTTCCTGGAATGCCAGGTCATCGCGCTGCCGCATTTAGGGCAACTGATGTGAAATCCACACTCAAGACAGAAGATCTCTCCTGCATAACCTTTTCTATCAAGTATCCATAACGCGATCTTTCCTTCTTTCAGGGTCTTGTCCGTTTCAGCAAGCATTCTCTGGCTGACAGAGAAAGGTATATCCACTCCTGATATTTTCGGTTTGGGAATGTCTTTCATATCCACAAAAAAGACCCTGTTTTTCAGAGAGACCTTTTTAAAGGAGGGACGCAATGTTGAAAATACCCTTGAAGAAGGTAATCTGCCTCCAAGCAGCAGGCGTCCGTGGAGGATCTTTGACCTCTGTACAAGAAGACTCCTGATATTGAAATAGGGATACTGCACCTGGCGGTAAGCCCAATTGCTTTCATCTTCAATGATGAGCAGTTCCAGGAAAGGGAGTGGTGCAAAAGAAGCCGCGGAGCTTCCTATAACTCCACTGTATTTCCCTCCTCTGACATCAAGCCAGGTCTGCCAGGTCCGCTTCTTCCCGGTTTTAGGCCAGAGGATCCATTTATCCCTGATATCATTGGGCAGAGATCGGTAAAAGGACCTCGCCTGTGAAAATTCCGGGAATACCACAAGCCCCCCTGACTCTATTTTTTCAAGTTCAGAAATGTAGCCTTCATATCTTTCGTTGTCTTCCGGGATATAAGACGTTGAAATGGAGTATCCAGGAGGGGCCTTCACTGATCTATTCTCTAAGAGCGGGAGACCCTCCCCTTCGGTAAGAGGCGATGGGAGAATCACTTTCAGAGCTTCTCCTCTTCCACAGAGAAAGTTTCTACCAGCCCATTCACTCAATTCCCAGAGGTCCTCAGGGATCACCGGCACAGGGTCGATCAGGGATATGACATCCCTTATGTTATCCGAGGGAGCATTTGGGAACTGGTCAGATCCGGAGTTAGCTGAAACAAAACCGGTTCTTTTCGAGCGGCCCACAGGCACGAGCACCCTGGAACCCTCGGGGATCATACGGTCTGACCGGTAAGTGAGAGGATTCCACCAGGGTCCGGGAACAACTACATCCACATATTTATTCAAAGATACCTGGTCTCTCCTTTGGGGAAAGGATAATATCCCAGATACGGTAGGCTACTTCTTCTTTAGTTCCTGAAAGGGATACCATATCGCCAGTTCTTGAGATTACAGTTACCTTGTTATCATCTGATTGAAATCCGGATCCTTCCCCAGCACTGATATCATTGAGGATAATATAATTCATATTTTTCCGGGCAAGTTTTTTTCTGGCATTCTCAACAAGATCCCGGCTTTCAGCGGCAAAACCGACAAGGATCTGATCCTCCCGCTTCTTCTTTCCCACTTCAAGGGCAATATCGGGGTTCTGGACCAGCGACAGGTTCAACACATTGTCTTCGGTACGCTTGATCTTCTGTGGAGCTATCTCTGAACTTCTGAAATCACCCACAGCGGCAGCCTTAACGATAAGATCATTTTCTTCAGTCCTTCTGATGACCTCATGATACATTTCAAGAGCAGATACTACAGGTACTGTCACAATTCCATGGGTACATCTATTTTCAACAGGACCATGGACAAGGGTTACAGAACCCTTCCTGTACCATGCCGTCCGGGCCATCTGATAACCCATCTTGCCGCTGCTGGGATTGGACAGAAAGCGGACGGGATCAAGGAATTCCCATGTAGGCCCCGCAGTGACCAATACCCTTTTACCCTCAAGATCCCTGTCAGGACATAAGGTCCTCCATACTTCATGGATAACGGCATCTGTCTCAGGCAGTCTTCCCTTGCCTTCATAGCCGCAGGCCAGGTACCCGGTATGGGGCTCAATAAGATGGTAGCCAAGGGAACTCAGGGTCTTAATATTCTGAATTGTGGCAGGATGTTCATACATATTCACGTTCATGGCAGGAAAAAAGAGGACCGGAGCTCTTGTAGCCAGAAGGATACCTCCGATAAGGGTCCCTGCCTCTCCTCTCGCTGCCCTGGAGATACTTTCTGCAGAAGCAGGTATGACCATGACAGCATCAGGCCACTCGGCAAGAGCAATGTGAGGGATACGCCATCCGGATTCATCAGAAAGGTAGTCCGCCTGTTTCCAGATCCTTTTACCTGCAAGGGTGGACAGAACCATGGGGCTTACGAACCTTTCAGCTTCTTCTGTCAGGACAATTTCAAGCTCCCACCCACTCCTGATCATAGCCCTCACGATCTCTGGGGTCTTGTAGGCAGATATACCTCCTGTTATTGCAAGGAGTATCTTACGGTTCTTCTTCCACTGGAGCATTTAAGGTCTCTCTGCCCTCAGGGGTCACCTGAGAAGGCGCGGTCTTTTCCGTAAATCTGTATTTTCCGGAATCCATCTCATCCAGGACAAGGGAAATGAATTTTTCCTTGCCCTCCTCGATAAGCCTGCTTTTTTTGTCGCTCATACGCCTGGCATTTGAAGCTACAAGAGAGGTAAGAAGATACTTGTTGGATACACCTATCTTGGAAGCAAGCTGGTCGATATCATAAAATTTCATTCCATTCCCTCCAGATATTCCTGTTGCGGGTCTATCCGGTAACTCAGAACTATAGCCTGGAGTTCACCGGATGCCCGTTCTACATTGTCATTTATGATCATATGGTCGTAGCTGCCGGATGTGATTATTTCATCCCTTGCGTTTCTTAATCTTATTTCCAGGTCCTTCTCCTGTTCTGTTCCCCTGTTTCTCAATCTTTTTTCCAGTTCATCAAGTGAAGGAGGAGCCACGAATATCAGGATCGCACGGGGACAGGCATCTTTAACCTGCAAAGCGCCCTGTACATCGATCTCGAGGACCACGTCTTTCCCTCGGTTAAGCTCCAGGAGAACATCCTCTTTAAGGGTACCGTAATAATGATCATGGACACAGGCCCATTCCAGGAATCTACCTGTGTCGATCAATTCAAGGAAAGTTTTTTCATCGACAAAACGATAATCTACACCATCTTCCTCACCTTGTCGAGGGGGCCTGGTAGTACAGGAAATAGAAAAGACCAGATCTTTTACCTGACGGAATAATCTTTCCCTCAGGGTTCCCTTCCCGGCTCCGCTTGGCCCGGATACTATAAAAAGATTTCCTCTTCTACTGGTCATCCTCATCTTCTTCTGTTTCGAACCTGTGAACTATGGTTTCCGGTTGGATGGCCGAGAGAACCACATGATTACTGTCAGTTATGAGGATAGCCCTGGTTTTTCTTCCCTGAGTTGCATCGATCAGTCTTCCAGATTCTTTTGCTTCCTCCTTGAGCCTCTTGATAGGCGCGGAGGACGGGTGAATGATAGCAATAATTCTCTCCGTGACCAGCATATTCCCAAAACCTATGTGTACCAGCTTGTAAGACATCCGCATCACTCCACATTCTGAACTTGTTCCCTTATCTTCTCAAGGGTGGTCTTGCCTTCTACCGCAAGCCATCTTATCTGTGAATCAGAAACTTTTGAAGCAATAGTGTTTATCTCGCGATTCATTTCCTGAATAAGGAAATCCAGTTTCCGTCCAAGGGCATCTGTTTCTTTCAATATTTCATCGAATTTGTCAAGATGGCTTCTGGTTCTGGAGAGTTCTTCCGAAATATCCCATTTATCGGACATAATGGCGATCTCCTGGGCAAGACGCCCTTCATCCACGGTGTAATTCATGCCCTCCATCAGGTCAGCGATCCTGTCCTTCAATCCCTGAAGGGCAGATTCTCTTGATATCTCCCATGCCTCCTCAATACTTGAGATATGAGCCCTGTAATTCTCCAGGTTCATAAGTACATCCTCAAGAAGATGCCTGCCTTCCATTTCTCTCATTATCTTTACAGATGAAACTGCCTCTTTCAGGGTTTCTGCCAGGGCATTTTCCCCTTCTGCATCAAGTACAGCAGTTAAAGATGGAGAATCAAGGACACCAGGCAGATCAAGGAGATCACCTATCTCGACCCGGCTGTTAAGGTCCAACTCCTCCCTGACGGAATCGATCTCCCTGAAATAACTCTGCAGGATAACAGGATCTATCCTTGCAGCTTTCATGGTAGAGGCAAGCAGGAGTTCTACCCTTAACCTGACCTTGCCTCGAACAAAGGCTTTTCTAAGTTGCTGGTTCAACATGGGCTCAAAGGAACTCAATTCCTTGGGGACACGTATCGATATTTCCAGGTAACGATGGTTCACGGTAGATAATTCCATAATGACGCTTCCCCACTGGTAATCCCTGCTCACCCTGCTGAAACCGGTCATGCTGTTCAACATTATCTCACTTCCCGTAATAAATTCTTGAGGTCAGACACTGTTCTATGATATCTCCCAGAACATCCAGCCCCTGGCCATTCAGTGCACTTGTACAGACAACCTTTTCACCCATATGTTCGAATCGATCCTTCCATGAATCAACAGTTTCATTATCCACCTTGTCGATCTTGTTGAGAACGATGACCCTTGGAAGGGCAGATGCACCGATATCATATAAAGTTTCCTGTACCACGTTGAAAAGATCGATGATATTGGGGACGCTGAGATCCAGAACCATCAATACCAGATCCGAGGACGTTATCTCTTCAAGAGTGGTCCTGAAAGCTGCCACCAGGTCAGGTGGAAGTTTACGAATGAAACCTACTGTATCGGATACAAGGATTTCTGTTCCCCCTGGAAGCCGCACTCTTCTGACAAAGGTGTCAAGGGTGCAGAAAAGCTGGTCTGCCACAGATAAAGTGCCGTCCGAGCTCCAGGTCCTGAGAAGCGATGATTTCCCGCTATTGGTGTACCCTGCAAGAGAAACTGTCAGGAGTCCTGCCTTGTGTCTCCTTTTGCGCTGATATTCCCGTCTTCTGCGGACCACTTTCAGTTTTGACAATATATCCCTGACCCTGCGTTCCAGCTTTCTTCTGTGACGTTCAAATTCTGTTTCTCCAGGACCTCTCGTCCCGATCCCACCCCCGGCTCTCGACATTTGCTGGCCTAACCCCTTTAGATGAGGGATCTCATATTTACATCGCGCAAGCTCAACCTGCAGCTTTGCTTCTGCAGTGTAGGCTCTGGCTTCGAAGATCTTCATTATAACGAAAGCCCTGTCCCAGACCTCAATTCCCGTCTGGCTCTGCAGGTTAGCCTTTTGTGTTGGAGAAAGTCTTTCATCACTTACAAGGATATCTGCTCCTGTACTTTTACAGAAAAGGCCCGCTTCCAGGGCCTTGCCCTTTCCGACAAGAAAAGCCGGGTCAGGGGTCTCTCTTTTCTGGACGACCTGACCGACCACTTCTATTCCTAAATTGGCAAGAAGGAGGCCCAATTCTCCAAGATCCTCTTCGAGAAATCGGGTTGAAGGTGTATCCAGGCCCAGGACTACCGCCGTCTTATATCTTTTCAATTTCTTCCTTTCCTTTTGCTGGAATGCTCTGCTTCCAATCCTTTCAGAGCTTCGCTCATCCCTTTGATTATCTCCTGTCTCGCTTCCCTTGCAGGAAGTCCGGAAGCGATACTTTCCGGATAAAGAGGTTCCCCGAAGGTAATGGTTATTGAAGAAGGCCTTACCAGCGAAGAGCCTCTGGGCATGGACTCAAAGGTACCTGCAACATAGGCAGGGATCACAGGGACCCCGGTTCTGTAGGCGATAAGGGCAGCACCGCCTTCGAGAGGCTGAAGCCTGCCATCAAAAGATCTTGCCCCTTCAGGAAAGATAAGGATATTCTCTCCCCTCTCAAGGAGCGAAAGAAATGCCTTTAAGGCTGTACCGGCGCTCTGACTCGTTTCCTTGCTTACAGGGATCGCGCCCAGTATCCTGATCAGGAAACCCAGCAGAGGGTTTAGGAAGAGTTCAGACTTGGCCAGGTATCGCAAGCGCCCCGGGAAAGCCACACCTACCACGATGGGATCAAGGTTGCTGGAGTGGTTTGCAATTACCATGACTTGACCTTCCCTGGGGATCCTCTCCCGCCCTATTATCCTTAACCGGTTATATATCTTTAAACTTAAGTAAAAGAAAAGTTTCGTTAAGTGATAAAACAGCCTCGACACAAGCTCTTACCTCTTTCCGTTTTGAAGGAATATACTCAGCCAGTTCTTGATCTGATTATTTCAGCAAGACCTTCGATAACCTCCTGAATGTTCAGTTCCGAGGTATCGAATATTACAGAATCCTCTGCAGCCTTGAGGGGTGCGGTTTTCCTTGAGGAATCGCTGTTATCCCTCTTCTGGATCTGGCCCATAATAAAATCAAGTTCCACTTCCTGCCCTTTTTCCCTGAGCTCCTTCCATCTTCTTTCTGCCCTGACCTTATCATTGGCGATCAGGTAAAATTTGACATCTGCATCAGGGAAAATCACCGTTCCCATGTCACGCCCTTCTGCTACCAGGCCGGACTCGCCAGCCTGTTGTCTCTGTATCATGAGGAGGCTCTGTCTTACCACCGGCAAAGAGGAATATTTGGAAGCAATGGCACTTACATAGGGAGTTCTTATCTTGTCAGTCACATCTTTCCCGTTTACGGTAATGAACGCGTCCTCCATATGAATTGTCAGCTTTGCCAGTGCCTCTCGAAGCTCAGCTCCATCCTCAGGAGGAACTCCGTTCTTGTCCAGAACATAAGCCACTGCTCTGTATATTGCTCCACTATCAAGATATCTTATCCCCAGTCTTGCCGCCAGAAGCCTTGCTACCGTGCTTTTACCCGCACCGGAAGGTCCGTCAATGGTGATCACAGGATTTTTCTTCACTCTCGTATTCCTCCATTCTCAAGAGATCACTTTAAGAACCTGGAAATAAAAGAAAAATACAGGGGCCTCTATTCAAAGGCTCCCCCCATTTCTGATCATATCCATGAGTTCTTCCCTTCCCAGGGAAAGATATTTCCCCGGAGGAATAAAGATTAATTCCATTTTACCAATTCTCTTTCTTGTTAGCATCTTCACGGCATAACCAAGGTCCTGCGCCATAATACGAATTTCCCTTTTTATGCCTTCTCTGAGGGTGATGTGGATCCACCGGCCCGAAGGTTCCCTGGGGATGATCTCAACAGACAGGGGAACTAACTTTTTCCCCTCTATGGACAGACCCGTTTTCCATTTTGAAATATCCCTGCCTGTAATGGCCCTGTTAAGTAGAACTTCATAACTCTTGCTCACATTGTTGCTGGGATGACTCACCTGCTGCGCCAGTTCCCCATCGTTGGTCATTATAAGGAGGCCACTGGACATCCTGTCAAGGCGTCCTACAGGAAAGATCCCCATATCTTTCATTGATACGGGCAGGAGATCCAGCACGGTCCTGTAATATTTGTCAGAGACCGCGCATACTACCCCTTCGGGTTTGTTCATCACCAGGTAAACCTTTTTCAGGGGAAGTGCTCTTTCCCCGTCAACGCAAACAAGGTTCTTTTTGGAGACCATAAGGGATGGAACATCCACTTGCGAACCATCCACAGAAACCCTTCCATCGCGTATTATTTCTTCGACCTTTCGGCGAGAGCCAAAACCGCACATGGCAAGAAATCTGTTTAGCCTTACATAGGTATCCTCTTTGTCCTTCCGTCTCTCCATCAACCCTTATCCCACGTTTCCTGCAGTTCGTCCTGGGAAGCCAGATCTGCCAGTTCTTCCAGGGAAGGTAATTCTGATATGGAATCAAGACCAAAGATCTCAAGGAAATGTTCTGTCGTACGATAAAGTAAAGGTGATCCTGTACCCCTGCCTCTCCCTGCGATTTTGATGAGTCCATGGGACAACAGGGTATCCAGGACTCTTTCGCATCTCACGCCTCTTATCTCCTCGATCTCGGAACGAGTTACAGGCTGATTATATGCAATTACAGCAAGACTCTCCATGGAAGCTTTTGATAGCCTGATGTGCTGT
>JAFGMB010000198.1 GCA_016927765.1 Synergistales bacterium | reverse complement strand
GTTTTTGATGAGAAGGTCATTGGTTTTTTTGCTTGTGGCATTCATTGCCGTGGCATTGCTATCTGCACCATTATGGGCAGCTGATAAGTACGTTATCAAGATAGCGAATGTAACTGCCCCCGAGCATCCGCTTCATCTAAGCTTTGAGAAAATGGCGGAGATAATGAATGAGAGATCAGGGGGGAGGATAGAGGCTACTGCCTTTCCAAGTGCTCAATTGGGCAATTTAAGGGCTATCTCGGAGGGCCTTCAGCTTGGAACAATTGAAATGGGCACCCAGAGTCCTGGCGGCTTAGCTTCTTTTATGCCTCTTCTCGGCGTTCTCGAGCTTCCTTATATTTACCGGGACAATCAACACGTTTATAGAACAGTTGACGGTGAAATAGGGCAGGAACTTAATGATCTTTTCCGGGAAAAAACAGGCATACGAATACTCGGTTACTGGATGAACCTCTACAGGAACACCACAAATTCAAAGAAACCCATCGTTAAACCTGAAGATTTCAAAGGCTTGAAGATCCGGGTCCCAGAAACCAAGACGGTTATGGATACCATTGCAGCCCTCGGAGCCAGCCCGGTCCCAATGACCTTTGGAGAGGTATACACTTCCCTGCAGCAGGGAGTAATTGATGGCCAGGAAAACCCCCTGTCAATAATATGGGCATCCAAGCTGTACGAGGTTCAGAAATATCTCTCTCTGACCGGTCATGTATACTCCCCTGTAGTAGTTATGATCTCTGATCAATTCTTCAATAGTCTTCCTGAAGATCTCCAGGAGATCGTTCTACAGGCCTTTGAGGAAGTCAGACCTACTGCCCGGCAAATGGTGGAAGACCAGGAACTTGAGATCCTCAAGAATCTTAAGGATAAGGGTATGGAAATAAACGATGTTGACAAGGCTGAATTTGCAGAATACATGTCCTCAATTTATGATGAATTCATCAAGGCCAATGGAGCGATTGCAGGAGAATATATAGAAAGAATAAAGAATATACAATAGTTGACCTTGCGTATAGGAGGATAGAAGCTTCTATCCTCCTATACCTTTTCCTTCAGGGGAGGATCTAATAAATGGAGTTTCTGAGAAAAAGCCTTGCATGGATCGCCTTCATAATTGATAAACTTTCTGGTTGTGTTATTTTTATCTCCCTTCTGGTGATGACAATAGCAACTTTTTCTCAGGTTTTTTGCAGATATATTCTGAACTTTTCAATTCCCTGGAGTGAAGAGCTTTCAAGATTTTTATTTACGTGGGTTGTGTTTGCAGGTGTACCCTCTCTGGTTTACCGGTCGGGAATGACGGCATTCAATCTTTTTCTTCTGAAAATGTCAGGCTGGAAGGCCAAATTGGCCTCTTTGCTTATCACGTCGGGCTATATACTATTTTTTTATTACCTTTCAACCGGAAGTATCCCCCTGGTAAAACGCCAGATGATGCAGATGGCCACATCCATACCTGTATCAATGGGTGTTATTTATATGGCCATCCCGATCTCCGCATTTCTTACCATCATCGTAAGTCTTGAGAGATTGATCCATACCTGGACTGTAACCGGAGAGGAACATTAAATGCTACAGATAGTTCTCTACTTCATTTTGTTCTTCCTGACTGTCATGTTCGGTATGCCCATTGCCATAGCCCTTGGATTGACGGGAATTCTCATAGCCTCCCTGCAAGGCATTTTCAACCCGGTTCTTCTTGGACATGTAATGTACCAGGGAGTGGATCATTTTTCACTTCTGGCAGTTCCCTTTTTCATGCTTGCGGGAACACTTATGGAGGCTGGTGGAATTTCCAGAAGGCTCATGGATTTCTCATTTGCCCTTGTTGGCCGGATGAGAGGAGGTCTTGCCCAGGTTGCAGTAGTACTTTCCATGCTTTTCGCAGGATTGAGCGGGTCTGCCGTGGCAGATACCGCCGCTGTAGGATCACTCATCATACCTTCAATGCGAGAAAAAGGTTACAGAGAGGGTTTTTCAGCCGCTCTAATTGCTGCAGGAGGAGCCATAGGACCAATTATTCCTCCAAGCATACCCATGGTAATATATGCGGTTATTGCCAACGTCTCCGTGGCTAAACTCTTTCTTGGAGGCGTCATCCCAGGTGTTGCTTTCGGCTTGTTCCTAATGGCCTATTCCTATTATGAAGCCCTCCGTCATGACTATCCAAGGGAAACCTCGGCTTTCAGCCTTGGGAAACTTGCAAGGACATTTCAAGGTGGATTCCTGGCCTTTCTTATGCCTGTAATTATCCTGGGTGGCATATTAAGCGGGATATTCACAGCCACCGAATCTTCAGTAGTAGCTGCAGTTTATGCTTTTGTTGTGGGCAAATTCATCTACGGTGAACTGAAGTGGAAGGAACTTCCCGAAGTCTTTGCCAGGGCGGCACGAAATACCTCCTCGGTGATGTTCATAATAGCGGTAGCATCTTTTCTGAGTTGGGTCCTTACCAGCCAACAGATACCGCAAACCATTACGAAAACACTTTTTTCCATTTCACAAGACCCTCTGATAATTCTTATCCTGTTGAATATCTTTATTCTTTTCCTTGGCTGTTTTATCGATGCTGTTTCCATACTTGTTCTAATTAGCCCTGTAGCTCTTCCCCTGATAAAGCTGTCAGGGATAGATCCTGTCTATTTCGGGGTCCTCCTTGTCCTGAACATCTGTATCGGAGCTCTTACTCCACCGGTTGGCACCTGCCTTTTTGTAGCATCCGGCGTCGGTAATGTGGACCTGGAAAAAAGCAGCAGGGCAATTCTACCCATTGTTCTGATTGCAGTGATCTCTCTATTCCTGGCTATCCTTTTCCCTTCAGTGATCATGTATCTGCCAACCATGATCCAATAAAACACCTCAGCATGAATTCTCATCCGGAAAGCTCATTACCTGTCTGTCGTAGCGCGGTGCCAGCTTCTCCCAGAGGGTGATTTCCTTTTTCTGACGAAGGGATTCGTTCATTTACCTCAAATCCTTTCAACCATTGTCTTATTCAGGATAACTCCATTTGAACAAATATGTACATGATCTCAAGAATTCATCGTCGTAAAAAGGTTGACACATGATGACTTCAAAGATATGGTTCCAAAATGTAACAGGCAGTGATCCTCCCCATGGAAACTGAAAGGGGAAAAGCCCTTTGGATTTCTTTGAAACCCTTCACTTACAGACACTGATATCAGTCAATATAGTGCTGGTGACAATGGTAATTTTAGCTCATCTGGTGCTTCTTCTGTGGAATCCATCAATTCCCGGGGTTCCCCTATGGATGGCAGGGAACCTGTCTTTGATCTTCGGTTTTGTCCTCCTGGTTCTCAGATCCCACCTTCCCATGTTCTTGTCAATAATCCTTGCAAACGCTCTTATTGTATCGGGATATTACCTGATCTTTCTGGGTATTCGGATGTACATGGGAAAGAAGATCCCTTCCCATAAGCCCTTTATAGCATTCATGTTCTTTTACCTTCTCTATGAAGGGTATTTCACCTACTATTTCTTCAGCCTGATCCATCGGGCCACCTTCAGCGCACTTTCTGCAGGAATCATGAGCTTTCTTATCTCCTGGGAAACATCACAAAGATTAACCAGCAGGGCCATACCATACCTGAGCGTTGCTGGTATCTTTTTCCTTCATGGAGTGTTCAATTTCCTCCGCTCCTTTCTTCTGCTTTTCACGCCCCAGGAAATCCCGCTTTTTCAGGGAGGAGGTATGGCAAAGCTATTATTTATGGAAACCATCATCTTTATTGTTGCCATGACCTTGGGATACGTCTTCCTCATATCGGCACGGCTTGTGGAAAGGCTGAAAACACAGGCCGAAATAGACCACCTTACGGAACTGTTCAATACCAGGGCCCTCGCTAAATTAGCAGATAAAGCCCTGGCAAGTGTAAGGAGAAACAACAGTGTTCTTTCAGTGCTCATATTGGATATAGACCATTTCAAGGGCATAAACGACAATTATGGCCATGCCGCAGGGGATAAGGTGCTTCATGATTTTGCAAGGATACTGAGCGAAGGTTTAAGACCCAGTGACGTGGTCGGGCGCATTGGCGGTGAGGAATTCCTGATACTTCTCCCTGAAACAGGTAAGGAAGAAGCCTTCAAGGTTGCGGAAAGGCTCAGATCAAGGGTTGAAGAAATGAACTTCAGGCATGAAGGATACTCTATCTACTTCACCATATGCATTGGCATTACTTCCACTGACGGAAGAGACAAAAGCTTTGACCTCATCATGAGGGAAGCAGATACAGCTCTATATCAGGCCAAACGAGAAGGAAGGAACAGGGTTGTTCCCTATGATGGGTCTGATCATATCCAGAGAAGGCTCTTTCATCCGTTGTAGAAGCATGAAAAATGAATTCCCTGACTCATCCAGCCATGGCATTGAAAAACATGAGCCCTGCGGCGACCATGGTGGTGACAGCAAAGACCAGTTTCAGGGACTTGGGTTTCGTCTTCAGGGCAAGCCTGCTTCCTATCAGCCCTCCAAGGATAGCCATTACGGCCTGGGGAAGGACCCAGGAAAGATCCACTCCGCCGCTGGTCAGGTGACCGAGAAAACCCATTAATGCCGTTGCAGCCACCATGACGGAAGCTGTTCCTACCGCCACATGCATGGGCAACCGACAGCCAAGGACCATAAGAGGGATGAGGAAAGACCCTCCCGAAACTCCCACCATACCGGCGACGAAACCCGTTGCCAGGGCTACAGGAAGAGCCACCCAGAAATTAATTACGTATTCCTCTTCACCATATCGGATCCTCCAGAAACCCAGACCTGAGGGGAGGTCCCCCGTTCTTTCCCGCACAGGAA
This sequence comes from Synergistales bacterium, assembly GCA_016927765.1. Lineage (GTDB taxonomy): Bacteria > Synergistota > Synergistia > Synergistales > JAFGMB01 > JAFGMB01. Next base: position 15 of record JAFGMB010000198.1, on the reverse strand, counting down.
AGAGCATGAAAATGG